>JAAXVQ010000085.1 GCA_013335425.1 Candidatus Firestoneibacteriota bacterium
CAAGTTTCACGCCCGTGCCCAACTGGGCGGGAATCTCCATGCGGTTCATGGCCACCAGCATCGGGGTGGTGGCCGTCAGGGTCGAAATTTGACGGGAATAGCCCTCGGTGTTGGCGTTGGCGATGTTGTGGGCGGTCGTGTTCAGGGCCAATTGGCTGGTCATCAACGCCCGCCTGCCGATTTCCAATCCGAAAAAAGTTGAGTACATGACCGCTCCTGACCGGCTATAGAGACTGATTCACCACGTGATAATAGCTGCGCTGCACTTTTTCCCCTTGTGGGCTGTAAAGCGCGCCCGCCCCTTCGGGAGTGACCAAATACTGCAAAACCCAATTAATGAAATGCTGGGAATGCGCCAAAAGCTTCTGATTGACCTCGTGTTCCCGCTTAACGTCGGCCATGCCCTTTTTCAAGAGGTCAAAATGCAGCCGGTAGGCCGGTTGCCAGGCGGGCGGAACATGCGGCAGCAGGGCGGCCGCGGTTAAGGCGGGGTCGTTGAGTCCCAGTTGGGCCCCCAGCTCCTTAACCAGCGCGAGACGTTCCTGTTCCAAATTTCTAAACTCGCTCATCAACTGCTCTTGTTCAATGACGATTTCGCCGACACCCTGGATGTTTTCCTGGATTACGGCCTCCCGTTGCCGTTGCGCCAGGGCCAACATGCCGTGACAGCGTTCGGTCATGACTTCCATGATGTGCTGAAGTTGTTTCCAGACCAATTCCATAGTCGTTGACCGGACGGATAAAATCCGGCCCCCCCTTTTTTTAGCGAATCCCCTCGCCGGAACTACGGCAACATGCCTTTCACGATGTCTTCCCCGCTGACCGCATAGCTGCCGGAATTGATGGCGTCCGAGAGCTGCCCTTGCAGCTCGCTCTGCTGCAACTCCATTTGTTCGAGCTTATCCTTCAACCGGTTGATGGTCCGGGCTTTGTCGCTCACCGAAAGTTGATCCCAATACGAAGCCGGCTTACCGCCGGAAATTTCCAGGTTCGTATTGCCTTGGGCGCGGGCGGTTTTTTCCAATTCCTGCCGCGTCACCACGATCTCCTGCTCCACGGCGGAGATCTGTTGATTGAGTTGGCTCTGCTGCCCCACGGATTGGACTTTTTCCGAAATCGACTGCAGGCGCGACAGGCTTTCCCGGGATATGTCTCCCCAAATGCCGCCCTGGTTCGCCGCTGCAGCCTTGCCCCCGGCAGCCGTCGCCTCAGCCGGCGCATGGCCCTTAACCGGCCCCGGGGTGGTTTGGGCATTGACCGCTTTTTTCGGGGAGCCGGCCGGAGATGCCGCGCTCTTTTCCTTTTTGGGTATGGCTTTGTTTTCCTTTTTCCAAACGAGGTCGATATCGTTTCTCGGTTGAATGCGGTCGATCGACATCGTCCTCACCCCTTTCCGCCCGGCCCGACTTTCGGCCGTTTTGCTGCCTTCCAAAAGTCTATATAAGGTTTCGAACCATCTCGGAAAAAACTTAAGTAATATTTCAAGTTTCCGAAAATTTTTGCCTAATCCAAACCGGACGGGCTTAAACCCACGCTCCGGGAAAGCGCCTGCATCAGTTGTTGTTTTAAGCCCAGGCCTTCACCCCGGGACAATTCCTGGGCCACGGTCTGTCCGGCCAAATTCCACATCCACGCTGCTTGCTGCCCGGAAGGCCCTTGTTTTTGCTCGATTTCCAAGGTTTTGCTCATCTCTGAAAACAGGCTGGCCGTAAAATAGGCTTCAAAATCCCGGCAGGCCTTTTCCACCCCGGCCTGAGTTTTCACAGCCGGGGCGGTCCCGCCACTCTGGTTTTCCACAGGCCGGGCCAAATTGACCAGCGGCGACATCCATTCCATGCTCATGACAACCTCCGGCTAGCGCGTGATGATGCTCCCGTGCAGGGCCCCCACGGCTTTTAAGTTCGTTAAAATCACGATGATGTCCCGGGGCAGCGTACCCAGGGCGTTGAGCGCCCTCACCAATTCTTCGATATTCGCGCCCTCAGGCATGACCACCAGCTTGCTTTTGGCCTCATCGGCCCGCACCGAAAGCTCTTCGGCCACCACGGTCCGCCCTTGGGTATGGGGCAGCGGCTGGGAAATCTTCGTGTCTCCGGCAATGGCGATGTGCAGGCTGCCGTGCGAAACCGCGACTTTGGAAATACGCACGTCTCCGCCGATGACCACGGTGCCGGTCCGCTCGTCGATCACCACCCGGGCGTCATTTTCCATGGGCACCGGGACATCCAGAACCTCGGCCATAAACGCGGCGGGCTTGGTCTGAAATTCTGTCGGCAGGGCCAGCACCACCTCCGTGCCGTTGGCCGACTGCGCCACGCCCGTTCCGTATTTGGCCTCGAGCTTTTTCACCACCTGACCGGCCAGGACAAAATCGGTCCGCTCCAAAGTCAGGATGATTTTATTGTCTTTAAAAAATTCGCAATCCACGGCTTTTTCCACAATGCCGCCGTTGGCAATGATCCCGCCCGTGGTCACGTTTTTTTGAATTTGCTGCGAACTCTGCCCCGCATAGTAGCCGCCCACCGCGACCGGACCTTGGGCCGTGACATAGACCAAATGGTTGCCGGCATAAAGGGCGGTCATCAGCAGCGTGCCGCCTTGCAGGCTTCTGGCATCTCCCAGGGAGGAAATGCTCACATCCAGTTTGTCGCCCGGGCGCACAAAGGGCATGAGGTTCGCGGTCACCATCACCGCCGCGGTGTTGCGGGAAACAAAATCCCGTTGGGTTAAATCCATGCCGAATTTTTCCAGCATATTGGCCATGGCCTTCAAAGTCACCTGGGAGTTGCGGCTGTCGCCCGTACCCTGCAACCCCACGACCAAGCCGTAACCCAAGAGCGCGTTTTCCCGCAGCCCCTGGATATGGGAACAATCCCGCAAACGCACGTCCACAGCATAGGCGGGACTTGTCAGCATCAGGCCGATAAACATCAGGCTAACTGCCGAACACCACTGCCGCATAAAGCCACGCTCCTGGTTAACTTATGTTGCAAAAAGGGCTCTTCTATTATTAGATTCCTCTCCCCTTGTGGGAGAGGATAAAGGTGAGGGGACAAGCCTTTCCATCTAAGGCTTTTACCCCCTCCCCTTCGTCCCCTCCCGCCAAGTCCTGGGGAGGGGAGTTTTGAAAAACACTTTCCGCAACCGAAACTGTTTAACTTTACCTGCCTTAAAAAATCCAAAGCCATTCCAAAAACCGGCTGATGTAGCCCGTGCGCGCTTTTTCGTTTAACGCCCCGGTGCCCAAGTACTCGATCTGGGCATTGGCCAGGCGGTAAGAAAAAATTTGATTGGCCGAATCAATATCCCGGGGGCGCGCCACGCCTTTGACGCAAATTCTTTGCACGCCGCTGTCGAACTCAATTTCCTGGGAACCGGAAAGCGTCAGCGTGCCGTTGGGCAGCACCTTCTCCACTTTGGCGGTAATCATGGCCGTCATTCTTCCCTGCCGCGCCAAATTGCCGCCGCCTTTTTGCGCCGAAGTCAACCCCGCCGAAGTGGAGCCCAAGGCCGTGCCCACCAAGCCCGTCGTGGCCAACCCCAGACTGGTGGACTTGTTCAAATCCGTAGTCGCGCTCTGGGCGCCTTGAGACGTTTCCGAAACCAACACGGTGACCAGGTCCCCTTCCTGATAGGCCCGCTCACTGGAAAACCAGGATCCCTGCGCGTTTAGCGCCTCCCCGGAGGCCGAGGCCGCCGGCAGGATGAAAAGAATCGCCAAAAAGCGCCATTTATTAAGCTTTTTCCATGAATGCATCGATTTCACCGCCTGTCGGTCAAAGCCAGTTCCGCGGCCGCGTTGCCGGCGATTCTGGCTGTCATGATTTTTCCATTGTCCAACAGTTTGACTCTGATGGTCTTGCCCAGGCAGCCCTCTTCCTGCGCTTCGGCATCGGCACTTATGACCACGCCTTCCCCCACAATGCGCAGGGTCATTTTTTTTCCCTTAACCACATCCGGCACGGGCTCCAAGGCATGCTCGCTGATGACTTCGCCCGCAGCCAAAAATTTTTTCACCCGTTGGCCGGCTACCGCGCGTTCTGCGCGGACGGCATCCGCCGGCAGACCGCACCCGTCCCGCTCTTCCCAACGAAAATCTCCGGGAGCCAAAACCGCTCCGCGGGGCAGCAGACGCCCGGCCACGGGCACGCGGATCAGACAGGCGCTTTGCACCCGCAACTGGGCGCGCGCGCCGTTTTTCCGGGACACGGCCAAGGTCATGATTTTTTTCGGTTTGTTGACTCCGTGCGCCATGCCCAAAATCTCGATACCCCCTTGGGGCGAAACCACCCAGCCGGGAGGAGCTGCCAAGACCGTAACCGCCCATCGACCCCCCGGTTGATGGAAAGCGGCTTCCAGCCACTGCGCAGTCAACTCCTCCCAGCTGTTCGCTCCGGCAGCCGAGGCTGGACCGCCGGAGGCGCAGGCCATGAGCACCAAACTCAGGATTGCTCCCACTCGGGTGCGCATGGACATCACCCCGCTCGCAAACTATTGGCCATCCGCATCATTTCATCGGTGGCCTGTACTGCCTTGCTGTTGACTTCGTACGCCCGTTGCGTTTGAATCATGTTCACCATTTCCTGCACCAAATTGACGTTGGATTGTTCCAAGCTTCCCGGCACCAACGAGCCCAGGCCGTCTTGGCCGGGCGTATTCACCGTCGGCTCCCCGGCGGCTGTGGTGGCCGTATAGAGATTTTGCCCCTCGCTGGTCAAGCCGGCGGGGTTGAGGAAGCGGCACAACTCGAGCTGCCCCACCACCCTGGGAACCGCACTGCCGGCCGTGGTGACGCTCACAGTGCCGTCGATCCCCACCGTCACCGCCTGCGCATCCGAAGGGATCTGAATCTCGGGCGAGAGCGCGTAGCCTTGAGCCGTGCTCAGCTTGCCCTCGCCGTCCACCCGCAAGGACCCGTCGCGCGTATAGGCCGTGCTTCCGTCGGCTCTCTGCACCTGAAAAAATCCGTCTCCCTGGATGGCCAAATCCAGGGCATTGCCCGTGGAAATAATCGTCCCCTGGCTGAACATCCGGCTTAAGGCCATGTTCCGCGAACCCAGCCCTACGGAAAGCGGACTGCCGGCCGCCGCGGTTTCATCGGCCGCCTGCGTTTGCTGAAAAAAGATGTCCGCGAATTGGGCGCGTGAAGTCTTAAACGCCGTGGTGTTGGCATTGGCCAGGTTGTTGGAAATCGTATCCATGTTCATTTGCTGCGCCGACATGCCCGTGGCCGAAATCCACAAGGAATTCATCATAAATCCGAACCTCCTTCAAAATCGCCGATCGCGCTGTGAGCGCGGGTTTTAGGCGGTGCGCCCCAGGGTCGTCACCGCTTCTTTGAGCGTTTCGTCCTGACTTTGCATGGCCTTTTGATTGGCCTCATAAAGCCGGACCACTGCGATCATGTCCACCATGCTCTGCGTGGGATTGACATTGGAGCCCTCCAACGTCCCCTGCATGACTTGCCCCTCGCCCGCGGGCAGCGCTTCCAGCCGGGAACCGTCGGCGCTCTGGAACAAACCGTTTCCTTGGGAGACCAGGGCGCGGTCGGACCGGACCAACTTGATCCGATCCGCCACCTCGCCCTGCACGAGAATATCTCCGTTTTGAGAAACCGTAAAAGTGCTCCGGCTCAGGACGATATCGCCGTTCTCTCCCTGGACGGGCCATTGCCCGGCTGAGAGCAAGCGTCCGTTCTGATCCAGCGAAAAGTTGCCGTTGCGGGTATAGGCCGGACCTTGCGGCGTCGCCACCTCAAAAAGTTGATCCTGTCCCGCCGATAAATTGGCGGGTTCGTTGGTGATTTGCACCGGACCGCTTTGCATGTCCAGGTGGGTTTGCGTCACCAAACGGCCGGAAGCGTCGCGGGACACCTGAATCATCTGCTGCTTGAAACCCGTGGTGCTGACATTGGCCAGATTGTTGGCAATGGTTTCCTGCAGTTTGTTCAGGCTCTCGAGCCCCGTACCCGATTGATAAATCCCGTTGAGCATGCCGGCCTCCTACTTTTTGCTTTCCGCGTTTCCGGGTTTGATTTTGTTGCCCCAAGTCCACGGCTTCGCCGCGCGGACCGTTTTGCCCAAAGCCGACAGCCCCTCGGCCGGTTTAGCCCCGCTTAAAACCGGCTCGGCTGAATTTGCCTGCTTTTGATACCAACTGCTTTTCCAGACGGAATTTTTATAATCAAAAGAACGCATCATAGTCTCCTTTCAATCTGCCCATCTAGAAAGCAAAACACGGGCCAAAAATAGGATAAATCCCGACAAAATAATATGCCTATTTTAAAGGGCTTTTCGTGGAGCTGTTAAACGCTCTCCTCCGGGTCCTGGAAAAATACGGATCTCGTTCCATAGTTTTTAACCACACCTAGGGAGTTGATTCCATACTCGGGCAGACCCGGCACTCCAAATTTCTTGCCCGGATTCTCCCGGGAGTTTATGCGCCAACCGGGTTTATGCTATAATGCCCTGCCTCGTATCAGCACCCCCGCGAAAGGAAGCTATGCCCCAGACGGTTTCCCAATACAATGCGGAAAGAGCCTTTGCCATCAATTTTCAGGAAAGCCGTCTGAAAAAAGCGGCGCAACTCATCTCGTCTTTGCGCGCCGGCGCCATGCTCGATATCGGCTGTTCCACCGGAACCTGGGCCCTCTATTGGAAAAATCTCGGTTGGACCGTAACCGGGGTGGACGTCAACCCCTCAGCCGTGGACGCTGCGGTAAAAAACGGCGTGACCGCCCGCTGCTGCGATTTAAATGCCGCGCCCTTGCCTTTTTCAGACGCAACCTTTGATTTGATTTTCGCCGGAGAAGTCATTGAACATATTGTGGATACGGATTTCTTCTTAAAGGAATTGACGCGTTGCGTGAAACCCGGCGGGCACGTGCTGCTCACCACGCCGAATTTAGCTTCCCTGGAAAACCGCCTCCGGTTGTTGCTGGGCAAGTACCCGCGTTGGTTGGATTATCGCCTGACGGATTGCGGGCATGTCCGCGGCTATACCCTGGGCGCGCTGAAAAACCAGCTAGACGCACAGGGCCTGCGGGTCCGCCGCTGCCTGGGCAACTGGGTGCCCTTTTTACCCCAGTCGTGGATGGACGATGTGCGTTTCCCCTGGTTGGCGCCAACCGGCACCTGGCTGCCGGGTTTATCCATGGATTTAATTGTGTTGGCCCAAAAACAGCCTGCCTAAAAAATTTTCCTCTTGCCGGGCGGCGAAATAATATTTGCAACCTTCCCGCCCCCCTTTGCATACTAATCTACAGATGGCCAAAAAGGATGGAGAGGAGAAAAAATGATTATCGCAAAGCACGGCAGGACCCAAGTAGGCAGTCTGATCTTGGGGGGAATGCTGTTGTTAGGCTTGGCCGCAACCGCGGCCGCCAACCCCATGCATGACGGACCTGAAGGTGGAAAATCTGGAGCCCCAGCCATGGCACATGACCGGGATTTCGCCCGAAGCTTGGATTTGACAGCCCAGCAACGGGAAACATTACAGGCCGACAGGCTCGCTCGGGGAAAACGTCTGATCCAATTGCAGGCGGACAAAAAGATCTTGCGGTTGGAGCTCGAGGCTCTCGTAGAACAGGACGCCCCGGACATGGGCAAGATCGAATCCTTAGCCGGTAAAATCGGCGATGTCCAAACCAAGCTGATCGTGGA
>JAAXVQ010000086.1 GCA_013335425.1 Candidatus Firestoneibacteriota bacterium
GGTCCATTTCCCCACCCGTTCGAACCAGGCGTGCACCTGTTCCACGCGACCCCGGGTCAACCCAACCCGGGGGCCGAAACGATGCAGCAAGTAGAGCCCGAACGTATGCCCCAGCAGATAGCTCACGCTCATGCCGACGGCGCTGCCGAGAAAGGCTGCCAGCAGAACGGGGATTAATTCCAGCTTGTGTTGGTGCACTAAAAATCCCAAAAAAACCAGGGTGCTTTCGTCCGGAATGGGCAACCCGATGATGCCCAGAGCCAAGAGCCCGAAAATTCCCAGATATTTGTAATGCAGGATCCAAACCAGTATGGGTTCCACGGCTTACCTTCTTCTTTTCGCCAGGGAGGCAAGCAAGGCCCGGGAGCGGGGATGAACCCCGGACCCTTGAGCCCGCAAATAAGCGTGCTTACCCCTCACCACGACAGCGACGGCCGCATCCAAATCTTTTTCCGCCAGGCGGCGCAAAACCGCGGCGGCGGCAAAGCCGCGGCGCGGTTCGGCATAATCCGCCACAAAAATAATTTTATCCAAAGTCCGCATATTCGGCCAGCCGGTCGTGTGCAGGGCCACGGCCCGCAGAATGCCCGTGTCGCGTACGCCGTAACGCCGCCGGGCCAGCAGGGCGGCCGCCGGAGCATGCCAAAGGGCGCTGTGCCGGTTCCGGGTAATCGGGTCCCAGGTGCGCCCCCGGTATCCGCGCAAGAGCGCGCGCTGGCCGTCCAAGGTCAAGGCCCGGGCGGCATCATGCAGCAGCCCGGCGGCAAAAGCGCGCTCCGGGTTCACACCCCAGCACCTTCCCAAGCGTTCGGCCAGGCGCGCCACGGAGAGCGAGTGCCTCCACCGCCGGGAAGGAAGATCCGCTTTGATTTTTTCAGTCAGGAAATCCCGCAACCCGCGGGAAAGGTCAGCGGCCAAGGGTAAGCCAAGCCAAGGCCATCAGAATGATGCCGGCGGCCACCCAGATGAAAACGGTTTTGATCATTTCCCCGGCCGAGCCGGGAATCGATCTGAGCCGGGCCGCGTGTTCGGTCATGTCCAATTCCTGCACGGCCTTGTGTTTGCTTTTATTGGCTTTGCGCGCCATATCGTCCCCCTGAAATTTATTGACGTTTCCCGCGGCGGCTGTGAGCGCCAGGCCGCCTTCAGACCGTTTTACGGGCCCTGCGTTTTTTCCGGCTTAAACGCCCGAACCGGCACTATCCCTGCATGCCCGTGAAGACCACGCCGCGCACAATATACTTGTGGAACGCCAAGTAGATAAAAATGGTCGGCAGGGTGGTCAGCGTTACCACCGCCATGACCACGTTCCAGGGCTCTCCGGCCTCCACCATTTTATTGACGCCCAGCATCAGGGTATAAAGTTTGGGGTCGTTGAGCACGATCAAAGGCCAGAAAAACGAATTCCAGGTGGTGATGAAGGAAAAAATGCCCAAGACCGTGAAAATCGGCGCCGAGACGGGCAGTACGATCCTGCGAAAAATCATCCACTCGGAGCATCCGTCCAAGCGCGCCGCGTCGATGAGATCGTCGGGCAGGCGCTCAAAAAAGCTCTTCATGATAAGGATGTTGAAGGCCGAAACCACCGTCGGCAAGATCAAGCCCCAGTAGGTCGAGATCAGGTTGGTATGCGGCAGGCTGGCGGCCGGAAATTCCTTCATGACCAAGTAGAGCGGAATCAACAAACTCTCCGCCGGAATCATCAGCGTGGATAAAAACAGGATCAGCAGGAATTTCCCCAAGGGCGGACGGAGTTTGGCAAAGGCATAGGCCGCCAGGGAGGAAAGCACCAACTGGCCGGCCACCACCCCGGTGCAATAAATCACCGAGTTGAATATGTAAGTTGCAAACGGCACATGCAGCCACGCAATTTTATAGGAACTGAAATCCAAAGTGCCGTAAAACCACTTCGGCGGCCAGGAAAACAGGGCTTGGGCCGGCGCCAGGGACGTGGCCACCATCCATAAAAACGGCACGACCATGACCGCGGCGCATATCACCATAACGGTAACGGCCAGAACCATGAAGATTTTCACGCCGGTGTTGCGCCGGTCGCTGGGCGAGAGCAGGGTGCGGTGTTCCATGGGCTAGTCTCCTTCCGGTCCCAGGCGGCGCAGCCTGAAAACCGTGATTACCAGCAACATCAGCAGCAGCACGAAGGAAAGCGCGGACGCATAACCGATGTCCATGTAGAAAAACGCCTGTTTGTAAATATAGGTGGCAATGACCTCCGTGGCATTCATGGGGCCGCCGTTGGTCAGAATGAACACTTCCGTGAAAATTTGCAGCGTGTTGATCACCGTGATAAGGAACATCACGCCCGTGACCGCCCGGATGGAAGGCAGCGTAATGTGTCTTATCTTCCCCCAGATGCCGGCGCCGTCGAGTTCGGCTTCCTCATAAAGCGTTTCATCGATGCTCGCGAGCGCCGCCGAATAGATCAGGATCGCCCAGCCCGTGTTTTTCCAGATATACAGCAGCACCACCGAAAGCAGCGCCAATTGCGGCGAGGTCAGCCAGCCGATGTGGGGATTTCCGCCCAGCAGGGAAATCAGGGCATTCACCAGCCCGAAGCCTTGGTCAAAGAGCCATTTCCATAAAATGGCGGCGGGCACCGTGGGCATGAGAAACGGCAGGAAAAAGAGAAATTTCAGCGCACCCTTCCCCCAGCGAAGTTCGTTGAGCAGAATCGAGAGCAAAATCGGCAGCCAAAAACCCAACCCCAGGGCCAGGATACAAAAACCGCCGGCATGCATGAGGGTGCTCCAAAAAACCTCGTCATGAAAGGCCCGCGCATAGTTCGCAAAGCCCACAAAGGTCGACGTGCCCAAGGGCGCATAATTGTAAAGGGAGATGATGAATCCCTTGATCATGGGGTACCAGGAAAAGAGCGAGAACCCCAAAAACGCCGGGAGTAAAAAGAGCAACGCCGCCTTGGAAGCCCGCCGAACCCGGGTTTTCATCAACCGGTCCAGGGAAAAGCCCAAATCGATTTTATCCTTGGGCGGTTTGAAGGTGATCGGGGGCGTGGGAACCGCCAATTTCGGCATTTTGGGTTTGCGCAGGGGGGGCCGTTGCCAACGAACCGAACGCCGTTGGCGGCGCAATTCTTCATGGGTGGGCGGAAGCGCCGCAACCGCCGTGGGCATTGCCGGAACGGGTGCTGCCGGCACGCCGGGAACGCCCGCAGGTTCAGGGGACCGCACGGGCTCGGAAGACCGTACGGGTTCGGGGACCGGGGTGCGGGGTACTTCGGGAACCGAAAGCGCCGCCGTCCAATCCACCACCGGCACTTCCGGACGCGAGGCTTCCAGCACCTGATCGCTGGGTATGTCCTGCAAGAGCTCTTCGGGCACGGTAAAATCGGCACCCGGAAGCGCGGCCCCAGCTTGTTCGACCAAGCGTGAAACGCCCGTCTGCTTCCAACCCGCTCCGGCCGGTTCCGCCGGTACCTGGGGCGACGCTTCC
Source organism: Candidatus Firestoneibacteriota bacterium (assembly GCA_013335425.1). Taxonomy (GTDB): domain Bacteria; phylum Oederibacteriota; class JAAXVQ01; order JAAXVQ01; family JAAXVQ01; genus JAAXVQ01. The sequence continues at coordinate 3,469 of JAAXVQ010000086.1, forward strand.
TCCCAGGCGGGTTTGGGCTCCACCACCGGGGGCATGACCACGCCGGCGGCCGCCATACGGGCCGAACGCGGAATGATATCCCCGCCGCTTTCCCCGGAGGGGCCGGAAAAATCATCCAGCGCCTCGTCGCGTGTGACGATGGAGTCCTCGATTTTGTCCCGATGAAACTCCTTGGCGTACTTTTTGGCCGCGGCCACGGGTGACGAAAGGCGCGGCGACTCCTCCGGAACCGCTTCGGGCGTAGGCGCAATCTGCTCGTCGACCAGCGAACTCAACAGATCGTTCATCTGATCGTCGGTCTGGTTGGAGAGCAAACGATCGAAAAAATCCGTGGGCAAGCGCTTACGTCGCGGTGCAGGCATACCCTTCTCCTTGAAAGCATGGTCCGGCCGCAAGACCGGACAGATCCCTGCGGGCTTAGCGGCCGGGCGCGACGGCCGCCGCGGTCGTGTTGCCGCCGGAAACCGGGTTGGGCGCTTCTGCGGTTTCCTCGACAGGCGCTTCCCCGGTATGTAAAAAACGTTCGTTCACGCGCCGGTTAAACGCCCCCAACGCGGTTTTCAAATTCAAGGTTTTATCGATGAACACCGCTTGCAGCGGTTCGTTGTCCAAAGCGTCCTTAATCAGCGGCCACTCCGGCAAATGCGGTTCATTGCGCACGTGCTGCAATTCTTCCTTGACCATCGCAAATTCCGGCATGTTCAGCAGGTTGGTGGAAGCGGAAAAGGCGCCCGGAAAAATCGTCATGCCCATTTCGTTCATGCGCACCCACTTCCAAAGCTGATTGGCCGGGGAAAGTTCAAAACGGATGTATTTCCAGGCCGCGTCCCGTTTCTTTTTGGAAATCGAAGCGTTGATGATGAACACCTCGCCGCCGGCGTGCGAAGCCTGCAGACCCTGCGGCCCGGCCGGCAGCGGGGCAATGCCCGTATCCTTAAAGTCAAGCCCGTACTTGTTGATCAACGTCGGCAGCTGCATGGCCACCCCCGGCATCATGCCGACCCTGCCCAGGGCGAACATTTGAGCCACGTCCTCGGCACTGGTCAAGGCATTGGGGGGCAGGACTTTGTACTTCCATTTAAGGTCGTGCCAGTATTGCAGCGCGCCCAAAACGGCCGGAGAATCCAAGCGGGCGTGCCATTGCCCTTGCCGGTCCTGGGTGACCAGATCCCCTCCGTTCTGCCAGACAAAATCCATAAAGGTCCAGGTGTTGGGGGCCAACCCCAAGCCATACTGCCCCAAAGCGGGTTTGGTCAGGCGCCGGGCGGCGTCGGCCAACTCCGCCCAGGTTTGGGGCGGGCGCTCGGGGTCCAAGCCCGCCCTCCGGAACAAATCCTTGCGAAAAAACAGAACCATGAAATAAGTGTCGCGCGGAATGCCGTAGGTCTTGTTCCCCATCTTGGTGGGTTCCCATACGATGGGCGGAATGTAATCCTTCTGATCCCAAGACTGGATGTATTCGTCCATGGGCGCCACGAAATTCTGGCGGGCGAGCGTCGGGAGCATGCCGATCCAAACGTGCATCAAATCCGGCCCCTTGCCGCCGGCCATGGCCGTGACGAAGTCCTGGGGCAGAAACTCCCTCTCCACGCCCTTGATTTTAATGCCGGGATTTTCCTGCTCGAAGCGCAGAATCGTTTCCTTCCAGATCTGCAATTCCTTGACCTGCCGGGAAGACGGCTTGTTCCAAACCTCCAACACCAGCCCGTCGCCGGGGGCGTCGCTGGAAACCATGTAATAATTCTGCAGCCAGACAACCAGCATGAAGGCGGCCAGGACAATTAAGAAGACGATGCCTGCGATTTTCCTCAGCATCCAGAAAACTCCGCTTACCTAAGTGATGGCTGTCCGTGCGGGCCCAACCGCAGGGGGCGGCCGTTCCCGCACGCCCCCTCCCGGTCAAAGTCTCGCCGGGAAGGGAATTCCACTTTAATTTTAAAACGATAATACCTTGGCGCCCATGGATCCGCTACCGCTCGCGGCAGGGCGATTCATTACCCGACCTCGTGATCATACAAGCCCGATTGGGGAATGTCAAGCAGACGCCCGCGGCTATTTTTGCATGATTAAAATCACTTCCACGCGCCGATTTTTCGCTTGTCCCGAGGCGGTGTCTTCCGGAACCAAGGGGTTGGTCCCCCCATACCCGACACATTCCACCACATTGGCCGGTATCCGGCCCGAAACCGTGAGATATTCGCTGACGCGCTGGGCCCGCGCGCGGGAAAGTTCCAGCTCATGCCCCGGAGCTTCCTGCGTGTCGGTATAACCTTTCACCTGCACCCGATAGCGCGTGGCATAGCGTTTGATGGTCTCAGCGGCCTGTTGCAGGTTCCGGAACGTATCCAAGGGAATCGAGTACGAACCTTTTTCAAAGGCAATCGACGTCAAGTAGAGGGCCAGGGATTGACCCGAATCCTGATTGTTGATGTCCGAGGCCATGGTCCGGGGCGGAGATTCCAGGGTCCGGTTGCCTTTAAAGGCCAGGCGCAGCCGGCATTGGAAATAGAGCCCGCCGTTGACCGTATTGCCGGCATTGTCCTTGCCGTCCCACTGCAGAGTTTCCGGAGGCGCACCGGCGCCGGAAAGCGTGCGCACCACGGCATGCGTCTGGGCGTTTTGCACCACCACATCCCAGGACACGATCTTGTTTTTAGGAGACGCCGCCAGAGTAAACACCGCCACCCCTTCCTTGGGATCGCCGGGTTTGATGACCTTGGGCGTCACTTCCAGTCGGGCTTCGGGCTCGAGGCGTGTAATCTTCAGCGCGGCCGCATCCTCAACCCGGTTGCCTGCGGCATCCTTCAGTGTCAGCAAAGCTTCCAACGTCCCCTCGGGCAAGCCCGCCTTGGCGCCGACGGTCCAGGGGATGTCCGGGGGCAGCGTATTTTTTCCGGTAAAGGTCTTGTGCGTGATGCCCCGGCTGTCCTTCACGGTCAATTCCCAGGTGATCCCCGTCAAGGACTCCCCGCCTGTGGTGCGGAAAGTCACCTTGCGGTCGGCTTGTCCGCCGAAGAGGACCAATTCGACGGGCTCAACTTCCAAACGCACGCGCGGCAGACGGGTAAGCAGCGCGACCTGGGTCTGCGTATAGGCCAGGCGCTGCTCCCGGGCATCCGCCAACAACAACCGGGCGGTATAATTGCCGTCCGGACAGAGCTTTTCCTGAGTATCCAAGCCGTCCCAGGCAATGGTTTCCGGTATGCCCGATCCGTCGAAGTAGCGCACGATCACCCCGGCCGCATTTTCGATGCTCAGCCGCCAAGCCGCCACTTGGGTACGGTCGCCCTGGGAGATCGTCAGGGAAAAAACCGTGGTGTCGGCCACGCCGTCGTTATTGGGAGAGAAGGCCGCGGGATTGGCCGCCAAGGCGAGCAGATAAGCCGCAATCTCGATCTTGGGCTGGGGCAGCGGCGCTATCGGGGCCAAGTTGGTTTTCACCACCTGCAGCGCCGGCAAACCGTAACTGACGGAGAGCCGATGGGAAAGCCCCAAATCGCTGACTTGCCCCAAAAGCGCGTATTCCACTTCCCAGGCTTCCCAACGCAGCCCCGCCCCCAAGGTAAACGTGCTGGTGCGGTGATTGTCCAACAAATAGCCCGCCCGGATGCCCAAAACTTCTCGAAACCAGCGTTCCGCGCCGAGACGCAACACCCGGGTTTCTTCGGCCACGTCCTGCCCGGCGTGGATCATTTCAAAATCTAAGGCCACGGCCGTGGCCTTGTCCCACTGCAGGGCCGCTCCCAAAGCGGTGCTCTGCGGAACTTGTTCTTCATAGCGGTCTGCCCAGCGGATGCGGGTATCCACATCCTGCATGCGCGCACCCAAAATCAATTGCGGGCCGTCTTTCATTAGAACCCAGCGATAGCGCAGCCCCAGGTCCAGGCCCAAACCCTGATAATCACCGTGCGCGGCCAGCATGCTTCCGAAAAGCAAATTCAAACCGGCGCACAGCACCAGGTTTTTGTCCTGGGAGTTGAAGTGGTGGACGTTGAAGATGACCGCGGGATTGGCCGGGAAGGAGAGGTAGTAACCGTCGTCTTCCGGCGGCTTCGCGAGAGAGAATGGTGTGTTGTCATCGGGACGCTGCGCGCCGC
>JAAXVQ010000441.1 GCA_013335425.1 Candidatus Firestoneibacteriota bacterium
AAGTCCAGGGCGTGGAGCATGCGCAAAAACTGGCCGCGCACCCAAATGGAAATGGAAAACGCAAAATCGGGCGAGTAGGCTTTGCCGCCGAGCAGAAAATGCGCCATGGGATTTTTGGCCCGCACCATTTCGCAGGCCGCCAAATAATAGGTAAAACCCTTGTTGGGACGCCAGACCCCCGTGGACCCCACCACCGGAATATCGTGGGGCAGGTTGAGTTCGTCGCGCAGGGTGGAGGGGTACTCGCGCTCCACCTCCGTGTTCGTGGCGCACAGAATTTTCTGGAGTTTGGCTTCGGGGAGCCCGTATTCGCGCCCCAGGGAGCGCACGTATTCGGAAATACAAACAAACGTGTCCGTGTAAGGCTCCAAGCTGCGCATGGCGCGCCCCACATACCCTTTGGCCCCGGCGCTCATGGCGCCACCACCCAGACCATGGGCACTTTCGCCCATTTGGCGGCATAGGCCGTCAATTTTGCCTCCTGCAAACCGGAAACATGCACCACGCGGATACCCAGGGTTTTAAGCAGGCGGTGGATTTTAAACATGGCGGGCACGGCCGTGAACAAGTAACGCCGCTTGCCTTTACCGAAAGAAATTAGGGTGGGATGCAAGGCGCGTTTTCGTAGTGCCTCGGCGAACGGCCCCTCCTCGCAACATACGATATGCGGGGTGAAGCGGGAACGGTCCAACCCGTCGAGCAGGGTCAGCAAATGGACCTGTCCCCCGCCCAGCGTTCCGTGAAAATTCACGAAAAGAATCGGCAAGGGCGATCCGGTGGCGGGCAGGGCGGCGGTTGGCTCCATGATCGGCTCCTTCATTGGGTCCGGCGTTGTTCCGATTCCCAGTGTTTGGCGTGTTTGACCAGAGTGTTGAGGGCCGAAAGTGCCCCCAACGCCAAACCCGGAAATCCGTCACGCCAGCCTGACTTTATGACATACATTTTAAAAAAAGTCCAGCCCGGATCAAAAATCAAACGCAACCGCGAGTCGCGCTTGCCCCGGGCCCGGCGGTCCTGCGCGGCCAGGGTGGTATAGGCGTTCAAACGCTGCAAATAGGCGCTGACCGTGGCATAGGTATAATGGTCCAATGGGCCCGCCAATTTCCGAGTCTCGCCGGCCACCTGCAGGGCTTCATGCACCCGGCGGTCGGAAAAGCGCCCGCATCCGGCGCGGAAGAGACGCAATTGCCAATCCGGACTCCAGCCGCTGTGATCGATGCGGTGGCCTAAAAAATAGTTCCGCCGGGAAAGCCAATACCCCGCGCAGGCTTGCGGGTCGGCTATTGCGGTTTGGATATTTTGGGCCAATTCCGGAGAAACCACTTCGTCCGAATCCATGGAAAGCACCCATCCCTGCCGAACCTTATCCAACAATGCGTTTTTGGTACGCGCATATCCGTCCCATTTTATGGCCACTACCCGCGCCCCGGCGCGTTTGGCCAGGACCGCAGTTCGGTCGGTGGAAGCATTCACCCCCACCACAATGTCCGTGCAAAAACCCAAAGACCGGACGCAGGCTGAAATCGTGGCTTCCGCCTGGCTGGCAATAATGACGGCCGTGATTTTCGGTTTAACTGCTTTCGAGCTCATGCGCAGACCACCCCTAATTGTATTCCATCCAAAAAAATTCAGCCACTTTATTATGCCGGTTTTAAATTCCTGCTGCGCCCATCGGAGAAGTCAATAATTCCTGAGAAATGCGCACTACTTCTTCCACGGTGATCTTGCTCAGGCAAGCGTGATGTCCCAAGGGACAGCGTCGGGACCCATGCAAGGAACACGGCCGGCAGGGCAGGTCCCGCGCCAACACACGTATGCGCGACGAGGTTTTCGGCATGCACACGCGCGGTATAGGACAGGCCGGCCCAGGCACCTGGTTTGAGGTCATTGACTGCCTGCGCAGCGTCAAAGTAGTAGGCGTCGGTGTCGGTGGCGGGTGTGATCGTCCCGCTCCAGGTGATTGCGCCTGCTGTCTCCGTGGCGCCGGGATTCGCCACCCAGCCACCGAAGACCACGCCCGCGGGGAGCGCGTCGGTGAGCGTGGCCGTATCGGTGAGCGCGCCGCTGTTGCTCAGCACCAGCGTGTAGGTGACGACGCTGCCATAGGGAACGTTGGTCGTGGGCGTCACCTGCTTGGCCGCGTGCAGACAGGGCAGCAGCGGCGATTCGTAGGCGCCCATATCTACGGCGAAGCCCCGGATACGCGAGTTGCCGTCCAGGTCGGTGGCGACAGTG
>JAAXVQ010000442.1 GCA_013335425.1 Candidatus Firestoneibacteriota bacterium
ATAACACAGGTGGGGGGGACTTCCAAAGGGGGCGTCATGGCGCGTGAAATTCGCGAGGTGCAGAATTACCAGGACCGGCTTTTAAAATTAATACCCAGTGAAATTGTCGGCGCTTATATGGTCCTGCAGGGGATTATCCCGCCGGCACAGGGGAAGTGGGCCACGACCGTGGTGTCGGGAGTTTTGTTTTTGCTGACTCCGCTTTATTTAAACCGCGTTCAAAAAGTCCAACGCCTTTCTCAATTGATCGTCACCACAGTTTCTTTCGCAGTTTGGGTCTATTCGCTCGGCGGGCCTTTCCAATTTTGGGGGTTGTACCAGGCGTGGTTGGGATCGGTGGTGCTGATTTTATGGACGCTGATCGTTCCGATTTTGGTCAACCCCCAGTTGGCTAAAACCACGCCGGTGCGCGCTGCCGGTTGATTGAAAAAAGCGTGGTCGGGGAAGAAGCCGGGAGGTCCTTTCGTGGACAAAGAATGGGAAAAGGAAATCAGCCGAATACGCCCGGATGCTCACGCGATCAATCCCTTGATCTTGGCGCGTTGGTCTCCGCGGGCGATTTTAACCGACCCGGTGCCTGAAGCCGATTTGCTGGCGCTCTTGGAAGCCGCTCACTGGGCGCCGTCTTGTTTCAATGAACAACCTTGGCGTTTTCTCGTGGTCCGACAAGAACCTTTCCTGATGCGGCTGCGCGCTTGTTTGACGGAAAGCAACCAAGCCTGGGCCAATCGGGCGCCGGTGCTGCTCGCCGTGCTTTCGGTACCGAATTTTGCTTTGGATGGACGTCCCAACCGCTGGCATGCTTTCGACGCGGGCACCGCCTGGGGCTACCTGGCCTTGGAAGCCTGCCGCCGGGGTTTGGTGGCCCACGCCATGGGAGGCTTTTCCCAGAAGGCTGTTCGGGAGGCGTTCCATGTCCCCGAGGATTGGGGCGTCCACGCCCTGGTGGCCGTCGGCTACCGCGCCGACGCGGAGACGTTGACCCCGGAGCAACGGGAGCGCGAGCAACCCACCCAGCGAAAACCCTTAAATGAAATTTGGGCTGATGGGGAATTTTTTTTTAATAGTTGAGGATTTGGGTTATTCCAGAATTTCTTCAAGCGCGGCTTCCAACCGGTGCAATTGTTGCATTTGGGCCAACGGGACGTAACCGGAAACCAGGAAATTCATCATTTCTGCGCGGGTTTTAGCCAAACTTACCCGGCATAGACTGGCGTAAAGTTTTTTATCGTCAGTCTCGGCGCTATGCTGCGCCAGACGATAATAGCGGATGACCTCGCTGATGGATTCCAGCCAAATTTGCCGGCATTCCGGCGCCAATTTCAAAACCAGCGAACCGCTGTGATGCCACCACTGGTTGAAGATCGTTTGAATGTCGCTTGTTTGCGTCGCAGTACTCATGAGCAATCCGCCCCCCGGCAGGAAAGGTTAACATACATATCTTCGTGCGTTAATGGAAATTTATTAAGCCCAAAACCGCTTTTTTTCCGTTTTCAAGCGAAGTTGTTTTTGACCGTTGCTTGCCTGATAAAAAAACTGTAAAATAAACCGGTGCTAAAAATCCTTTTTAAGAGGTGCGCAGCCATGGGCAAAAGACAAAGCGGGTGCATAGGGATGGCGGGCGCGGTTGCCCTATGCTTGCTGGGCGGGTGCGGTCCCGCAGCCCCGCAGGATGGGTCGCCCCAAGCTTATGCCAAAATCGCCGATGAGGATCCGGTTTCAAATTTGCCGTCCACCCTGCCGCAGAAGTTTACGCCCAACGCCGCGCGCTATCCGTTTATTGCTTCCAAAACCGTAAAGGTTGTTCATCGGCGCGACTGCGCCTTGACCGAGTCCATTGCCGCCGCGGACCGTGATTATTTTAGGGCTTTTCGGATCGCAGGTGAACAGGGTTATAAACCGTGTGAAGCTTGCCGTCCCGATCGGCAATAAATCATGCCTTCCGGCCGGCCTTATCCGCAAGATCACCTTCCCGGGGCCGTCGTGACGGCCGTGGCGCTGCTGAGTTTGGTATTTCTTGGCGGTACCGTGTATTTGTATTCCGCCGGGGTTTTTCGACCCCCTTTGGACATTCAGGTTGCCGATTTTCCAAATACCAAGGTTCTGGGAAAAAATTATCGGGGAACCGTTCTGGGATTGAGCTCCGCCTGGGAAAATATTGAAACTTTATTGAAGTCGGCGAAAGTGACTCGCGGCCGGGCTTTGGTTGTTTATCCG
>JAAXVQ010000087.1 GCA_013335425.1 Candidatus Firestoneibacteriota bacterium
GGACACCATCATCGCGGTCAACAACAATCCCGATGCGGAAATTTTTAAAGTGGCCACTTACGGCTTGGTCGGAGATCTCAACGAAATTGTGCCGGAGCTGATTAAACATTTTAAAAATGGAGCCTAACACCTTCTCGGCTCCAAATGTCCCGTTTTTAACGGCGGGGCATTTTAACCGAGCATGATTCCCGGGGCGGGCTTGTTGGGCCGACCCCTGACCGGACTGTTTTTGCTTTTGGCCTTGGGCGGCGCGGGAACGGTCGCGCCCGCCCTGGCCTCGGAAGCCGAGCCGCTCGTTGATTCCGTCACCGCGTCTGCGGAGATTGCCCCTGCGCAGTTGTCCTCCCCCAGTTTAAAACGCGATTTTTTCCCGCCTTACCTGCCGGCCGTGCATTGGGATGCGGCCTATGCGCACCCATTGACTTTGGAACTGGCCTATGACGCCCATACGTTGGGCCCGACGGGTTGTTTGAACCTGCCCGGGGTCCGAAGGCTTAAAGCCAACCTGGAATTTTCCCTGATCATGCATGGCGAAGTTCGCCGACTGGCGCCGGATGCCGGCGGAGCTACGTTGACGGTTACCGTGCATCCGGGCTGGGTTTCAGAAGATTGGCTTTGGCCGGACGGTCTCGCCCTGCAGCGGGTCTATTTTCAACCCTTGGGCGCCGAAGCCATGGGTGTGCGATGCGTGTTGAAGAATAAAACCTCACGGGCTTTCAGCGGTGTCCGCCTGTCGGCTCAATTATCCAATCCGGCCATGGCAGGCAGGAATGCCCGGTTGCGGGGGCGGGCCGGCATGCCGGATCTGGAGGCTGATCCCCGCAGCGAAACACTGCTTTTAAGGGATGTCAACAACTATGAGGAAGGTTTTATGGCCTTCGGTTGGGGGCCCCAGGGCGGGTTGATGAGCAGTGGGGGATATGAGGGCGAAAATCAAGCCCTATCCGGCCGGCAAGCTTTTCCGAATTCGGACGTGGCCATCAACATGGAGACGCCGGTCTGGGACTTGTTTCCGCATCAGTCGCGGGAAGCGGTTTTTTGGGTGACGTGGGGGTTGGAATCCGAATCGATTAGGCACACGCTGGAAAATCTTCGGAAAAATTCCGGCTATGCGTCTTGGGAAAAAAAAGCCATGGCGGCCGCGGTCCAGGGGGTTCGTTTCGAATGCCGCGACCCGTATGCCGCTTATTTGTTCAGCAGCGCCAAAGGCTGGTCAGCTTGGATGCAGCGTTGCGATGAATTCGGCAACACCTATCTGTATTCCCCCCAGGACACCGAGCCGGTCCGCCCCCAGGCTTTGGCTGTCGGGGCTTTTGGGTGGGAGGCCCTGGGGCGGTCCCGGGCGTTTAGGTTGCACTTGGAAAACTGGCTGGATCAAAGGTATGAATCCGCCGATACGGCCGCGCTGGTGCTGGGGATGTCCGCATATTTCCTTTGGACGCATGATCTTTCGTGGTTGGCTGAAAATGCTCCCCGTTTGGAAGATCTGCTTAATGCCCTGGCGGACATGGACAATAACGGGGACGGTCTGCCCGATCAAGTTCGGTCCGACGAAGTTTCGCCGGGGCGCGATGTTTGGGAGCGGGAAGGCGGGAGGCGCGGCAATGTGTATCGAGGCATGGCAACATCGGTTCAGACCGTGGCCGCGTTTCGGCAGGGCGCCCAACTTTTAAGCGTTTTGGGCCCGGAGAGCATGGCCCGAGTCGCAAAATTTCGGGCCATGGCGGAGTTGGGCGAACAGGCTTTGACCAGCGCCTTTTGGAATCCCCGAAACGGACCGGCGGGTTTTTATGCTTATGCCCGGTCTCCGGAAACCGCCGACTTGGTCCGGGTCAGGAGCTTGGACGCCGTCGTGTGCTTGACTCACAATCTGGGCCCCGCCGACCTGCGGAAAACCGCCTGGAAGGATTTATGGGAGAATCCGCATTGGCGGACGGCGGACGGCACTTGGCGGAGCATGCCCACGGATGAACCTGAGTTTCGTGGGGACCGCGCCGAAGGCCATGGACGCCCGGACCCGGCCCGTACCCTGGAACTTTTTCGCTTGGCGCTCAACGATCCCGCGCAAGCGACGTTTGCCGCGGAACAGTTTTTAAAGTTTGCCCGTCGGCGCGTAAGCGATCCGGGCAATTTGGGCGGGATGTCATCCCAGCCGGGGCAGGGGGTGACGGTTGATTTTGAAAGTTTGAAATTGATAGAAGTTTTTCTGCAAGGGCTGGCAGGTTTGGATTTTTCCCTGGAGGGGTTGCGGGTGCATGTGCCGCCGTATGTGCAGGATTTGGGCGTGAATTTGAGGAACTTGGAATATGCCGGGGCCTTGGTGCAAGTGGAGGTCAAAGGCAACGGCGCGCACGGGCGGATTTTTGTTAACGATCAAGCCTGGGACGGCACGCGTCCCATTCCCCGGGCGGTTTTTGCACAGGGAAAAGTGCGTATTCTCATTGCCAAGGAACCTTGAGAGCGATGGCCGGAGCCGTTGGGTAAGTTTCGGCATTACGTTCCGGTCCCTTAAAAAAAAATCCTGTTCTGCTTGACAATGACCGGCCTTTTCGATAGAATCAATCATTTCTTATTAGCTTTTATGCTCATGTGGAGAGGAGGTGTCCCATATGCCGTTGTTGTCTGAACGTAAAAAAGATCTGATTGAAACCAATAAGACGCACAACACCGATACGGGGTCGCCGGAAGTGCAGATTGCCTTGCTTTCGGAACGGATCAACTATTTGACCGATCATTTCAAAACCCATCCCCGCGATCATCACTCCCGGACTGGCCTGCTTATGCTCGTCAGTAAACGGCGCCGTCTCTTAGATTATCTCAAACAACATCATGTGGCCCGCTACAAAGCCATCATCAACAAGTTGAATCTGCGCAAATAGCATTACCCGCAGTTGAGCAAGTGCGGGTGGGAACGTCGGGATTTGAATTTAAGGAGGCTTACCTTGGAAGGCACTGCAACTGTCACACGTGAGTTGGTTGGACGCACGCTAAATATTACGACCGGTCATGTCGCCCGGCAAGCTCACGGTTCGGTGACCGTGCAATACGGCGGCACCGTGGTTTTGGTGGCAGCGGTCTGCGCCCAGGATTTTCGGGAGGATATCGATTTCCTCCCCCTGACCGTCGAGTACCGCGAACGCACTTATGCGGCTGGGAAAATTCCCGGAGGTTTTTTTAAACGCGGCGGCCGTCCCGGGGAAAAGGAAATTTTAACCGCCCGTTTGATCGACCGGGCCATCCGTTCGCAAATGCCCAAAGGCTTGCGCAACGAGATTCAGGTTCATTGCCTGGTCATTTCCACGGACTTGGAGAACAATTCCGACATCCTGGCGCTGATCGGGGCTTCGGCCGCTTTGGGTCTTTCGGATGTGCCGACCACCAACCTGGTGGGCGCGGCGCGCATCGGCCGCATCGACGGCCAGTTCGTGGTGAATCCGACTTTCGAACAGGTCACGCGCTCGGAACTCGACATTGTGGTGGCGGGGAGCAAGGACGCCATTGTCATGGTCGAGGGCGAGGCGGAGCAGGTTTCCGAAGACCTCATGCTGGAAGCTTTCCGGATCGGTCACGAGCATATCCGCCAGACCATTGAACTCCAGGAAGAACTCATCAAGAAGGCCGGCAAACCCAAACGCGAACTCTCGCTGAAGAAGATTGAGGAAGCGCTGGACCAGAAAGTCCGCGCCTTGGCGGGTGAACGCGTGCGCAACGCGGTCCGCACCGAGGAGAAACAAGCCCGGATGGCGGCCGTGGCGCAGACCAAGCAGGCCGTTTTGGAGCAACTCAAAACCGAGCTCGGGGAAGCCGAGTTTGCGCCCAAAGCCAAGGACGCTGCCGCGATTTTGGAAAAAATCGAAGTGGAAGCCGTGCGCACGGACATCGCCAAGAACGGACGCCGTCCCGATGGGCGCAAGCTCACCGAGATCCGCCCCATCACCGCCGAGGTGCATGTGCTGCCGCGCCCGCATGGTTCCGCGATTTTCACCCGCGGTCAAACTCAGGCCCTGGTGGTCACCACCTTGGGCACCGGAGCTGACGAACAGCTCATGGAGCAATTGGAGCGCGAGTACAAGAAAAATTTCATGCTCTACTACAATTTTCCGTCCTTTTCCGTGGGAGAGGTGCGCCCCATCCGTTCGCCGGGTCGGCGTGAGATCGGACACGGCATGCTGGCCGAACGCGCCATTGCACCCGTGATCCCGGAAAAAGAAAAGTTCGGCTATACCATTCAGGTCACTTCGGACATTTTGGAATCCAACGGATCTTCTTCCATGGCCTCCGTCTGCGGCGCTTCGCTTTCGCTCATGGACGCGGGCGTGCCCATCAGCGCCCCCGTGGCCGGCATCGCCATGGGTTTGATCAAACACGAAGATACGTTCCATGTGCTCTCGGACATCCAGGGCCTGGAAGATCACTTCGGGGACATGGACTTCAAAGTGGCCGGCACGGCCAAGGGCATTACGGCCATTCAGATGGACATTAAAATCACCGGGCTTTCGCACGAGCTGATGAAAAGGGCCTTGGAACAGGCGCGCGAAGGGCGCCTGCACATCCTGGGCATCATGAACGCCACGATCTCGCAACCCAGCGCCGAGCTCTCCGAGTTCGCGCCGCGCATCGAGTCGATCATGATCAATCCCGACAACATCCGCGATATCATCGGCCCCGGCGGCAAGATGATCAAAAAGATCACCGAGGAAACCGGGACGCAAATTGAGATCGAGGACAGCGGCAAGGTTTCCGTCGCGGCTCGCGATCCCAAAGCCATGCAGGCGGCCTTTGATTGGATCCGGCGCCTGGCTCCCAACGTGGAAGTGGGACAGGTCTATCAGGGCGTGGTGAAGAAGATCATGGAGTTCGGCGCCTTCGTGGAAATTGTTCCCAACCGGGACGGCTTGGTGCACATCTCCCAGTTGGCCGACTACCGCGTTAAGAAAGTGGAAGACGTGGTCAAGGAAGGCGACATCTTGGAAGTGAAGGTTATTGAAATCGATGCCAACGGAAAGATCCGGCTTTCGCACAAGGATGTCATGAAAGAAAATAAGCCTGAATAGTTTTTCGAAAAAAATATAGCCTGCGCTCAAAAGGCACGGTGCCGGCACCGTGCCTTTTCTTTTTGCCGCAGTGCTCAAAAAAATGGTCTATTTGCACAAAATATCAGCGCTTTTTTAAAAAAATAATTTGACGCATCCTGGGTGAAGCTATATAATGCCGACCAATGACAAATGATATGAAATCCTCAATTTTGGTTGTCGACGATGATCCGGGCGTCCGGGAAGCTTTGCGCATTATGCTTCAAGACGACTATCATCCTATTGCCGTGGCCTCCAGCCTGGAAGCTCTGGAAAAACTCCAAAAATTACCTGTAGTCGACCTGGCGCTTCTGGACATCAACATGCCTGAACAAGACGGCATCGAGACCCTGCGCAAAATGAAGGAAATTGACCCGCTGGTCGAAGTGATCATGGTCACGGCCAACAAAACCGCTGAAGCGGCCATCAAGACCATCAAGTACGGCGCCTATGACTATGTAACCAAGCCCTTCGACATTGCGGAACTCACGGCCATCATCAACCGGGCGTTGGAAAAACGCAACCTCACGCGCATGAACCAGGCGCTGACCACCGAACTGGAAGGGTTGATTGAGTCGGACATGGTGGGCAAGAGCCCGGCCATGCAGGCGATTTATTCATTGATCGAAAAAGTGGCGGATTCGGACAGCACGGTTTTGATTCATGGTGAAAGCGGCACAGGCAAGGAACTGGTGGCGCGGGCTCTGCACAAAAAAGGGGATCGGTCCAACCGCCCCTTTGTGGGCGTCAATTGCGCGGCCATACCCGCCGAGTTGGTGGAGAGCGAGTTTTTCGGACATGAACGCGGTGCGTTTACCTCGGCCGTGGCGCGCAAGATCGGCAAGTTTGAGTTCGCCAACGGCGGCGTGATCTTTTTGGACGATGTCAGCGGCCTTTCGCTCCCGATTCAGGCCAAGCTCCTGCGCGTGCTCCAGGAAAAAGAAATTGTGCGCGTGGGCTCCAACGAAGTAATCCCGGTTGACGTGCGCGTGATCGCGGCCACCAACGACGATTTGAAGGCCCTGATCAAGCTGAACCGTTTCCGCGAAGACCTGTACTACCGGCTCAAAGTCGTTCCCATCGACTTGCCGCCGCTGCGGGCCCGCCGGGAAGACATACCGTTGCTCATTGAGCATTTCGTCCGCAGAAACTGCGAGCATCAGCATAAGCCATTCAAAAAAGTTGATCCCGCGACCATGGAGTTGCTCTGCAATTACAACTGGCCGGGAAACGTCCGGGAGTTGGAAAACCTCATCGAAATGATGGTCCTGCTGGCCAGCGGCAACACCTTGAGCGCCGGAGACTTGCCGGCGAACATACTGACCAACCAATACCTGCCCGAAGCCTCCCCGGAAGCCAGCGAAGGCATTCCGTTGAAGAAAGCCCGTCAGCAGTTTGAACGCCAGTTCATTGTGCGCGTGCTGGAGAAAGTGCGTTGGAACCAGACCAAGGCCGCCAAGGCTATGGGCATTCACCGCAACACGCTGATCCTCAAAATGGAAGAACTGGAGATCCGGGAAGCCCGGCCCAAGCCATAGTAAGCGTTCGATGTTTTTAACATCAACAGACCTTATAGTCGGAAACGGGGGGAACTATAAGGACGACCAAGCTCTACGCAGCTGAAATTTACCTATCCCAACATCCTTCCTGCATACTGCCACGCCTCTTTGAACGGATATGGTTCATTTTTGGCAATTTCGCTCAAACTTCCTCTTTAAAATTTAATTTTGACTTTCGGAGCCGTGCTGAAATTTTTTGGTGAGTTTCTGTAAAATTTCGGCCAAGTATTCATGACCGGGGGAATCATCCGATGTACGTCGCGAGCTCGTTTTCATCCCAAACCATACGCCCATACTCCCCCTTTTTATTTTCGGCAAACCATGAAAAAACTTTAGGAGGTGAGACCAAAAAAAATTCGCGGAAAAAATGCGTAAAAAAAGCAGGTAACTTTTTAAGGAGGTTTTAAGCCATGTTGAAAAAACAGATGTTGATCGTGGACGACAACGACTCGCTGCGCGCCGCCCTTCAAGCCGTGTTCGAGGACGATTTTGAACTGGAGTTCGCCGCCACCGGGGAAGAAGCCCTCATGAAGTACCACCGCAACGTGCCCCAGGTCGTGCTTATGGACTACAAAATGCCCGGTATCGACGGCATGGAAACCCTGCAACGCATGCAGGGCGAAGCCAAAAAATCGCCGGTGGTGCTCATGTCCGCCTATGACGAAAAGCCGGTGGTCAATCAGGCCTTGGCTCACGGCGCTACGGACTTCGTAGGCAAACCCTTCAATGTTTGGGACATCCGAGCCGCCATCGAACGTGCAGTAGAAAACCGTAAGGGTGAAGTTGAACCAGCGTTTGCTACCGCCAAAACCCGCAAAGTAAAAACCAACCAGCTGAACCCTTTCCGCATGTATGGTCACGCTGGCAACATGGGCACGGTTAAGCCTT
>JAAXVQ010000088.1 GCA_013335425.1 Candidatus Firestoneibacteriota bacterium
CCGGGTGTTTCTTCGGACGTCACATAACCCGCGGCCAGAAAATTCAAATCCCCCAAAACGCCGTTGAGGTTGAGCGTGGCGCGGTTCAACCAACCCCGGGGTTGATAAAAATAGGCGGCCGTGGCCGAATCTTTGGTCATGGCGGCGTACTGCACGTCCGTGGTCAAACCGCCGGTCAATCTGGCCGCGCGTTCACCCGCGACTTCCCCGGGTTTGGCTCCGTGCGCCTCCGCGAGAGCGGAATGTTTGAGGGTAAACGACCAGACCGGCGACTTAGCCTCCACGCCGTCTTGGTTGCGGACGGAAACGCGCACGCCGTGCAGGCCTTGGGCGCTGGTCTCCGGCAAAACATAGGTCAGCAGCGTTTCCGAAACCCGACAGCGCGCGGTAACGTCCTGTTCGTCCACCACCACGCTCAAGGTCTTCAAATCCAACCGGCTGCCGTCCGCTGCCATGGCCACGACCACCATGGCGTCCTCCGGAGAAACCGTCTCGCCGATCTCCGGGGAAATCAGGCGCAATTGCGGCGCGCCGTGCGCTTCGCGGGCTACCAGGTGAAAAGGCGCCAAGGCCGCGTTTAGCGGCGGCGCGGTGGCCACGCCGCCCTGCTGGTCATGAACCTCCAGGTAATAGTCCACCCCCGCGGCGGTCACGGCTGCAGCGGGTATTGGCGCCGAATAATTATACCCGGCGCCGTTCATGATCTGCATTTGAAACCCCAGGGTGCCCCCCGAACGATAATACAGGCGGACCTGTTGGACCGGCGAAGCGGAGTCCGTGACCAGCACGCTGATGTCCACGGCATGTCCGGCCTGCGCCTCCAAGGGCGGTTGATGAATCAAATTGGGCGCTGCCCAGGCGGACAAACCCAAGCTCCCGCCCATCCCCAAGCTCACGAAGGCGCACAGGAATAATTTCTTCATTTTCGCAGGGTTTCCTTCTTGGTGAAAAATTGCCGGGACGCTCTAAGGTCGCGGCTTTATGCCCTTGCGCTTACAACACCCCGGCTGCCGGCAGCAGGGGATACGCCATGGCGCCGGGGCATGCTATGCGATCCGCCGGGGCTCGCCCCAGGGTGATTCATTTTTTATTGTATTTCAAATCCAAGGTCTGTTCCTTGCCGTTTTTGTCCTTGACGGTGGTCTTCAGGGTTTGCGTGGCTGGAACTTCCACCACGGTTTCAAACCACTGGTCGAGGGATTTCAAATCCACGGGAATCACCACCGGTGCGCCGTTTTTGCCGGCAGTACCCTGTTCTCCGGCGTGGACCAACAGCCGTCCCAGCGCGTTGGAGAGATTGACCAAACCGTCCCAGACAATCAAGACCGTCTTTCCATCCGGGGTGAAAATGAGTTCCAACTGCGTGCCCTTGATGGCGGCCACAGCCGAAGGCGTCTCGATCTCCAGGGAGTTTTCCTGCTTGGTCACTTTGGCCCATAATTGCCCCAGCATCAGCTGCAGACGGCTTTTCTGTTTGCCGGGCTTTTTATCCTTCACCAGCAATTCGGAATTGGCGTTCAAACGGATCAAGCTGCCGTCGTCGAGCAAAATGGCCGCGCGGGCCAGTTCCCCGGTTTTGATTTTGTCTCCTTCGTAGATCAACCCGCCTTTTTCCGCGGGTGCATACACCGCCTGGCCGCTGCGTTGAATTTCCACGCGCCCGATCTTAACCGTCAGCGTGCCCACCCCGGCATTGGCCGCGCTCTCCGAAGTGGCGGCCACCGCCGCCGCTGCGCCGCCCAACACCAAACTCAACATCACCAGCATGCCGCCCAGCCACATTTTCTTCCGCATGTCCGCAACCTCCCTTGGCGTCAAATACGACTTTTTTGTTCCCAGTTTGTCCGCGTGCAGGTTATTCCACATGCGCGGAAATAATCTTGGCCGTGCCGTTCTTAAGCTGCAACAACAAATCCGCCACATCCGGCGCGCTGGTTTCAATGGCCGCCGGATCATAAGCGTTTAGTTTCAAGAAAAGCGTGGGGTCGGTGATCACCCCGCGAAAAACCGTTTCCACGTCCTTGGGGGCCACGGCCGTGGTCGCCCGGTTGGAACTGTTGACCGTAAAGTTCGCAGGCTGGGATTTGCCGTCTACGCCGCCGATGGGGTTGCCGAACGAATCAAAAGCCCGCACTTGCCAATAATATTTTTTACCGTTCTCCAGAGAGCGCGCCGAAGCGGCATACAGCACTTGCGTGGCATTGACCCGTTCGCTTTTCCAATACACATTGCCTTCGGGATTCGGCTCCGAGCCCACGGTTACTTCATAACCGATCGCCTTGGCCACCGGGGTCCAGGAAAAATTGGGGAGCACGGTGTTGATCTCAATGTCCTTGGGATAAATCGGGATCGGGGGCATGTTGACGGCCGAGGGCGGCGTGAACAAGGAAATGTTCAGGGAAAAAGGATCACCCGGGGTGGGCGCCACGGGCGCCAACACGATCCGGTAATTCCCCATGGGCATGGGGTTGCCCCCGGTGAGATGCCCCAAATCCCCGCTGGGGCTGTAATTGGAATTGAAGGTTATGGTCAAGCCCGTAGCGGTGATATCGCCGGCATTGTAGATGTTGTTGCCCAGCGTGAGGGTCCGGGTGGCCACCCGGAATGGTCCGGCGCCGGCCACCAGCGTGCCGCCGTCGAAAATCTGCAGGTTGAACGTCAAATTTTTCCCCACCGTGGCCTGATCGCTGGTCACGGCCAGCAAGAGCACGTTGGGGTTGATCCAATTGATGGACGAAAGATTATTTTGTGCCGAACGATATGCTTCCAACAAAATCTGGGTGGAAATGGACGCGTTGTTGATCTGAACCTGCGCCCAGGACGTACTCGCCGCCAAACACACCAGGACCACCGGAACCAGGAAAAAACCTTTGCGTTTCATGCCCTGCCACCTCCTGCTGAATAATGAACCCTTGCGTATGCCGTTAGAAGCGCCGTTCAATCGCGACTTCAAACCCGTGCGCGGTCACCCGGGAGGTGACCACCGGCGCCGAAGATGCGGCCTTACTCTGCGCCGCGGCCGCATTGGCCTGCTGGGCGGCAATCGGCGCGCCGGTAATGTCATAAAGCCATGAGGACAAAAAGATCATCACCCCGCCCAGAGCCAAACCCAAGCCATTGGAAATCTGCCCCGTGTCGCCGTGAAAATTGCTGAATTTGTCAAAATCCAAGGAATCCACGACCGCGTAAACATCTTTCCCTCCGCGGTACCCCATATAGATCCCGCCGGCTTCCGCCAAGAGCAAAGCCACGCCGGTCCAGGGACGGCCGGCATAAAAATGCCCGGAACCATGCAGCGCGATACCCGGAACCAAGGCCAGACTCAACGCCACGCCCGGGGAGTAGAGTGATTTTTGCTTCAAAGTGGGTTCTGCGGAAACTGCGGCTGGGGCAACGGGAGCTTCGGCCACAAGCCAGGCCGGGTCGGTCTGATCGGTTGCGTCCAAGAGACTGCCAGAAAAAGCCCAGGACGCTCCTCCCCCCCAAAGCAAGCCGGCGACAATCAAGAGACCCATAAACTTACAGGTGTGCGGCATAGGCAGGCTCCCCTAAAAGACTTTCCCAACTCGAAATAGTATCCAACAGCCCCAAGCTTTTGTCAACCGGCACGGTTTAAAGGTTTAAAAGTTTAAAGGTCCCAGGTCGTTTATAAAAAAAAGTTCCTGGGGAAAACGGCCCTAGCAGCGGCTGTGCCTCGCGGGACGCTCGATCAAGCCCTCCGTAGCAGCGGTCACTCGCGTCCAGCCAGTAGGCAGACCATGTCTTGCAGAGCGCATGAGTTGAGAATTAAAAGCGGTGCTGGGCGGGCATGTTTTCCCCAGGAACTTTTTTTTATAAACGACCTGGGACCTGCCTCCAAAAAGGCTATTATTTCAATCTGAGCACCTCAAACACACTCATGGCATTGGCCTTGCCTTTGACTTTAATGCCCTCGTGTTCCTTGGCTTCCACCTGTCCGGCCACCCGACGGTACGTGGATTCGGAAATAAGAATGTGCGTGGCGAGTTCCTTGTTGGCACTCTCCAACCGTGAAGCCAGATTGACCGTGTCGCCGATCACCGTATAACCCATGGCCTGGGTGGACCCCATGTTGCCTACGATCGCTTCGCCCGTGTTGACGCCGACGCCGATTTCAAAGGTGCGCCGCCCGCGTGCCGCCCATTTTTCCTGGAGCTTTTTCAATTCCGCCTGCATGGCCACGGCAGTCTGCACCGCGCGCAGGGGATCGTCGGGATGGGGCACGGGCGCGCCGAAAATCGCCATGATGGCATCGCCGATGAATTTGTCCACCATGCCGTCGTGGGCGAAAATAACATCGGTCATGGCCTGGAAGTACTCGTTGAGCAGTTCCACCACCTGCTCCGGCTGCAATTGTTCGGACAAGGTGGTAAACCCGCGGATGTCGGAAAAAAGCACGGTCACTTCCTGCTTTTCCCCGCCCAGCTTCAAAGCCGCCGAAGGATTCTTGATGAGTTCGTCCACGACCTTGGGGGACACATAGCGCGAGAACATGCCCTTGATCTGCCGGCTGCGCTTCTCTTCGGTCAGCACGCGATAAGTAAACACCACCAAGTAGGTAATGGTCAGCGCCAGGAGGGGGTTAAACAGCGGTATGATCCAGCGCCCATGCGCAAAAACCCAAATCCCGACGGAAAAGTAAGCGATCGTAAAGAAGACATAAAACAGCAACCCTTTTAAAGGTTTAAGATGAATAATGATCAGGGCCAAGGCCGTGGGCAGCAACAACATCAACAGATACAAGCGCAGGTCGTTGAAGAAATGGAAATATTTTTGGTGCAGGATCGTGTCGATGACATTGGCGTGGACCTCCACCCCGGGCATATAGCCGTAGATGTAAGGCGTCGGGTGGTTGTCCTGGGCTTCGGCAAAGGTCGGCCCGATCAGGACGATTTTGTCCTTGAACACGCCCGTGGTCAGCATGCCCGCAAAAACTTCGTCATCCAAAATATTTTCAAAAGAAATGGTTTTAAAACTTCCCGCCCCGCCACGGTAGTTCACCAACAAGTTGACCCGTTTTTGGACCGGGATGGAAAGCGGCCCATAATGCAGCCATTCTTCGGCGGAGGTGGTGTAGGGCGGGTCCGCCAACCCGTACCACCGTGAAATGATTTTCAGGGCAAACGAATAATACGGAACTTTGCCGCGGCGCTGCACCACCGCCGAACGGCGCAGAATCCCGTCCGGGTCGTACCACACATTGACAAACCCCACATGGGTTTTTCCCGGGTCCAGGCTGGCAATGGGGGACTCCACCGCCAAACGCGTGGCGCTCTGGGTTTCGTCGCGGGAAAGCTTGTTGGCCATGACAATCCAACTGCGGGAACGCACAATGGCGTCCCCCAGCACTTTGTCCTGCGCCGCCAACTCTTTTTTACTGGGTTCGGAAAACACAAAGTCGAGGGCCACCACCTTGGCGCCGGCTTTGGAAAGGTTGTCAATGGCCTTGGCATACATGGTCCGCGGCCAGGGCCATTGGACCTTGAGGGTTTCCAGGGATTGATCGTCGATGGCCACGATCACGACCTTGTCCGCAGGCGCCGCCGCCTGTAAAGGCTTCCACGTATAACGCCAGTCCAAGGTCTTGTTTTCATAGCTGGGAAAAGCCGGCAGCCAAACCAAGATGCAAAGCACCGCGCCCACGCTGAACCCGATCTGCAGAGCCGGCTTAATGCGCTTGCCTGCCAAAAATTGGAGGTTTTGCAAAGAAAAAAAGCGTTTGACGCCCGAGACCCATGCGGCCATGAAGTGAATCCCCCCTGTGGGAAGGTCATTAAAAAACAGTTTCTGCCAAATCAGATGTTCTGCATGCCCAAATAGAATTTTATTATGCCACACCTGTCAGCGGAAATGAACGGCTAATTGGAGGAAATATGAACAATCCAGGGTTAAAAAATCATTGGTAGGGTCATGACAGGTCATGTCCCACCACGAACGCGATTAACCTACAGCGCATATCGGCCCGTGAAGGTAAACGTCGACAAAAAAAAAGAGCGGCCCCGGTTGCCCGGAGCCGCTCTTTTTAAATATTCAAAATCAAAGAATCTAGAGATTATTGAGCAGGTTACTAATCTGAACCCCGCTATTGCCACTGTTGCCGGTAAAAACATCGTCTTTATAATCCTGGCTGGCGACACCATTTCCATCGCCGTCCAGGTACAAGCCGTCAGCCGAACGGATGTTATGGCTGATGAAAATTTTGAAATAAGCATAGCTATATCCCTCATCGACCGGGATAATGAAATCATCCGGGATATAAACATAAACCGTATTGGCGACCACATCATAAACAATGTCCTTGGGCGGCACCTGCCCTTGAGTACTTTGCAGTGAAAATGTCGACGAGTAAGAATTTATCATCAGCTTCAAATTGGAAGTATTCAGCGTGCTGGCATCCATTTTGCCATTACCCGAAACCGTGGTGAAGGGCACGACATAACGACCATTGGCGCTGTCGAACAAGATCGTTGCCGTGGACACGGTCGGGGGCGTTCCCGCTGTCGCATACGTACCTGCCGTGGTATCGATAGTTATCAACGGCGTGTCATCTGACGCCGAGGCATAGTTGCGGCTTTTTCCGGAAAAATACACGTAACGCATCAACGGTTGGCTATTTTCATTGGATGAACGCAAACCGGACAAACCGCCTTTGATACTGAGCAGGTAGCGTGTATTGGCGGCCAAACCGGAAGCGAAAAAGCCCCGAATGGCGGTGTTGTTGGTCGTGAGCGTGACCGAGGTCGGCGCCACGGGTGTGCCGTTGGAGTCGGTAAACGTGATTACCGCCGGTATGGTTGCAGGGCCTGCCCAAGCCGTAGCTACATCCAAGCGCATATTGAACGTTGCCGTAAGCGTCACCGGCAGCGATGAGGCAATCCCACTAATGCCGTTGACCAAAGAAGCACTAGTCACCGTAACCGTGGTGCCGCCGGCGTTTGTGCCCTTGAAACCGTCAATGGTCACACTGCTTATTCTGAGCGATTGCAGCGGACCATTTCCGCCCAAAATGTTGGCATAGACCGCACTCCCGGCCGGGGTGCCGACACCAAAAGAAAAGTGGTACGTGTCAAAGGCTGCGTCTTCGGCAATGTTATTGCTGTTCCCGTCCAGGGAGGCGCCGGAAAGGGTGGTTAACCCCGGAGAAAGCGCCACCCGGTAGCGGGAATTGTCATCCCAAAACCCCGTATTATGGCTCGGATCCGGCTTGATATTGAGGGTTTTAAGTTGCGGTTCGTATTGCAGCGCGTAATAGGCATACGCCGCTTCACTCAGGCCCGTATCACTTATTTTATACAACGTGACGGTCGCCGCGTTAAAGGCCGCTGGGTTCATGGGCCTGTCGAAAATTACACTTACCGTTTGGGAGACGGAACCATACAATCCGGAAATACCGGCAACCCGCGCCAACCCCGAACTGGCGCTGGCGGGGCTCAACAGGCTG
>JAAXVQ010000089.1 GCA_013335425.1 Candidatus Firestoneibacteriota bacterium
CACGGGCGCCCCGTGCCCGAGGGGAAAATCGGGGAAGTCTGCGTGACGCCTTTCGGCGTTACGGGCATGCCGCTGCTGCGGTACCGTACCGGCGACTTTACGTTTCAGAACAACCAAGTATGCGCTTGCGGGCGCTCCACCCTGCGGCTGGGCCCGATCTTGGGCCGCCGGGGGCAAATGCTCAAGGTGCGGGGCACGACCGTGTTTCCCGCGGGCATCCACGAAATCGTGCAGGGCGAGACCGAGGTAAAGTCGCATGTGCTGGTCGTGGAGAGCGAGGACGAGCTTTCGGACAAGTTGATTCTGTTGCTGGAAACCGACCAGCCCCGCGCGGCCGAACGCGTGCGGGAACGGGTGCAAGCCGAGATTAAAACCGCGCCGGAGATCCGCCTGGTCACGGCCGAAGAGATCACCCGCATCCAGACCGAAGGCGAGTACCGCAAGCGGCGGGTTTTCATCGATAGACGTTCGCAACCGCAATGACCCTGCCCGCAGTCTCCGGCCCCGGACGTTCATGACACCCGTTGCTGATGTTCCCCGGATTTGCCTGCTGATTCCGACTTATAATCATGCCGCATTTTTGCCCGAAGTGCTGGCGCGCGCGCGGACCCTCGCTTGGCCCGTGATTGTGGTCGACGACGGTTCCACGGACGAAACCGCGGACCTGTTGGAAAAATTTCCGGAAATTCAGACCGTGCGCTGGCGCAGGAACCGCGGTAAGGGTGCGGCTTTGGCCGCAGGGTTGTCCTTGGCCGCGAAGTTGGGGTTTGACTTGGCCGTGACTTTGGACGCGGACGGGCAACATGCCCCGGCGGACGCTCCCCGGTTGGTGGCTGCCGCGGCCGGGCGGCTGGACACGCTGGTTATCGGCGCCCGCGAGGAAGGGCAGCAGCATGCGCCCCGGCGCACGCGCTTCGGCCGTGCCTTCTCCAATTTTTGGATTTGGATAGAAACCGGTTTGAAAGTCTCGGACGCCCAAAGCGGGTATCGGGCATACCCCGTGGCCTTGGCCAACCGCGTGCGGGTCCGCAGCCGCCGCTACGGGTGGGAGACGGAGATGCTGGTGCGTCTGGCTTGGGGCGGTGTGCAGGTGGCCGAGGTGCCGGTTTCCATTTCCTACGCAGCCAAGCCCGCTTCGCACTTCCGCCCTTTTCAGGATTTTTTCTTAAACTCCTGTGTCAACGCCTACCTGGTCTGTAGGCGGCTCTGGCCGTGGCCCATTCCGGCGTTGGTGCGAGGTGAAAAAATCGTCTGGCCTCAGGGCTGGCCCGCGCGTCTGCGGATGGTTTGGGAAAAGTACCTATGGCTGCCGGGACAAAGTCCGCTGCAGGCCGCGCTTTCTTTGGGTTTCGGCGCGTTTATGGGTGTTTTTCCGGTTTGGGGCCTGCAAATGCTTATTGCGGTTTTTATAGCGCAGCGACTGCACTTGAACGCAGCCTTGGTGATTTTGGCCGCCAATATTTCCCTTCCCCCCATGATTCCTTTCATTGTATATTCGGCGCTCGTGTTGGGGCGTTTTTTATCCAGCGGACAATGGGTTTGGTCCCTAGACTGGCATCACCTGACCCTGGCTTTGGCCCGGGCCCGGGCATGGGAATTTATCCTCGGCTCCGTGGTTTTGGCCGTCGGCGTAGGGTTGTTGGTGGGCGCGGCCGGCTATTTGTTTTTAACGCTGTTTAAATCCGAAGCGTAAACCTTCGCAGCTTCTCCCTTCGGGGAAGAGCGCTTACTTTGGAGAACTCGTGAAAAAAATCACCGGCATTCGCCTGGCCATTGCAGCTTTAGTGCTGGCCATTATCGGCGGCGCAACGTTCAGTCTTTTACACGTGAATTGGCAGGAGGACCTGCTCGCGGATCTGCCCGGCAATACGCCGGAGCTGGCAGCCGCGCGCGCTTATCTTAAGTCTTTTGCCGGGCGGGAACCGCTGGCCGTGGATGTGGACGCGCAAGCATGCGCGCACCCCATGGCCGACGCGGCCGAGGCCGCGGACGATTTGGCGCAGCGGCTGATGGTCACGGGCTACTTCAAGCGCGTGGACACGGGTTTGTCCTTGGACTCGGGTCCGGCGCTTTGGGACAACTTGGCTTCGCACCTACCCGGGTTGCTGGACCCGGCCGATTATCCGGAAGTGCGCCGTCGTTTGCTGGGCGCCCGTGCGCGTTTGGAAGCCTTCCGGCAGCAGGCGCTGCATAACCCCTTTGCGGTCGGCCTTTCCGAACAGGTGGGGCGTGATCCTCTGGGTTTGACCGAATTGGTCTTGGCCAAGTTGCGCTGGTTTTCCACCCAAAACGTCACGCTCGAAGGCAGCCGGTTGGTTTCCCCGGACAAGCGGCACTTGCTCCTGCTGGCCTATCCGAAATTTCCCGCGTCGGACACGCGCCAAGGTGAAGCCATGCTGCGCGCCTGGGACCAAGCCGTGGCCGGCGCGGCCCGGACACGCGGCCCGGCCGGGCCTGTGTTCAACGCCATCGGCCCGCACCGGTCTTACGTAGACAATGCCCGCCAAATCAAACGGGACGTAAGCTTAAGCACGTCCGCCTCGTTGATTCTCATTATTACCATTGCCTTGTTCGCGCTCCGCCGTCCTTGGCAGACGCCTTTGCGTCTGTTGCCTTCTTTTATCGGTCTGGCCGCGGGGTTGACGGCCGTGGGATTTTTATACCAATCATTTTCACTGATCATCTGGGGCATGATCTCTTCGCTGTTGGGGATCACCGTGGATTACGGACTGCATGTGCTCATGGCCGTCCAACGCGCGCCCGCCGATCCCGTGGCGGCCGCGCGCACGGTGCGCTGGCCCGTCTGGATTTGCGCCCTGACCACGGCGAGTTCCTTTTTGGCGCTGTTTGTTACGCATTTTCCCGGGCAGTACCGCTTGGCTGTTTTCGGGTTTATCGGCGTGTTGATTTCCGGGGCCTTTGCCATCCACGCCCTGCCCTATTTGATCCCGGCGCATGCGGGGGAGGCCAAGCCGCCGCTGTGGAACCTGGACGCCTGGGCGTCGGGGATGGAAGCGTGGGGGCACCGGCACGCCGGTTGGGTGGCCTTCATATTATTGGCGCTGATCCTTTGGGCCGGTGCGGGTGTTTCCCGGCTGCAGTTTGAAGGGGACCCGGAATCGCTCAATGCGCTTTCGCCCCAGACGCGTCTGGCTGAAACCCGTTTTGCACAGGCGTTCGGTGATCCGACCAATCGGCTGTTAACCCTGCAGAAGGCGGCCGATCCCGAGGCGGCTTTGCTGCAGGCTGAAAAACTCGACGTTTGGCTGAAATCCGAGGCAGCGCGGAAATGGGTGCAACCCACGGTGACCTTGGCGGAGGTCATCCCCAGCCGGGCTACGCAGGTGCGCCGCGCGGAGGCGTTTTACCGGGAGTTCGGCCCTCAGGGGCGGGACCTTGTCGCAGGCGTACGCCGCGCCGGAAGGGATTTGAAATTCCGCGAGAACGCGTTTGCGGCTTTTGTCCAAACCCTGGCCCATCCGGGCGAGATCCTGGTGCCCGAGGATTTTTTTCAAGCCGGTTTGGGAAACATGCTGACGGACCGCTGGATGAAAACTCCCGCCGGCATCATGGCCGCCACGCCCTTGAAGCCTCTGCCCGGCGTGGACCCGGCTGAGCTGCAGCGAACCATCACCGCGGCCGTGCCCGGAGTCACGTTTTTGGATAAGCGCGGGCTGGCCGGAAGCATTTTGAACGTCTTGCGCGCGGATTTGAAACCCGCCATCTTGTGGGCCGTGCTGCTGGTGGGTCTGGTGGTCTATTTGTCCAAAAAGCGCTTGGAGCTCACGTTCGCGGCCCTGCTGCCCTTGGGCGTGGCCCTGCTGTTGACTTTGGGCACCCTGGCCTGGCTGCACGTGAAGATCAACCTCATCAACCTGGCCGCGGCCCCAGCCCTGCTGGGCATCGGCGTGAATTACACCGTGTTCCGCATCGAGTGCGCCCTGGCCCAGTATAAAGGCACCCGCCTGCCGGCGGGTTCCATTTTGCTGACCGCCATTGAAACCATGGCCGGGTTCGGCGCATTGCTGCTGGCCGGGCATCCGGCCCTGCGTTCGGTGGGCGTGGCCCTGGTAGTCGGCGTGGCTTGGTCGCTGATCTGCGCGTTGTTGCTCGTGCCCATGATCATGAATTTGTTCTTAACGCGTGAAGCGGACGTGCCGCCGCGCTCTTTAAAAACGTTTCTGGGCGGTTTGCTCATTTACGGTGCCCTGTTGTTTGCGGTGGTGTTCTACTTAACTGCCGTGCTGCCCGTACTCTGGGTGATGCGTTGGTTTAAGCGCGAAGCCACGGGGCATTTTTATCTGCACGTGTGCTCCTACATCATCATGCACTATTTTCCTTACGGGCGGCGCCTCTACTACCAGTTTGATCCCCGACGCTTGGCATCACCCTGCATCTTAGTCGGCAATCACGAAGCGCAGGTGGACATTCTGCTGGTGCTTTCGCTTTCCGCCAACCTGCACGCCGTGGTCAAACCCTGGGTCTGGAACCACCCGATTCTGGGACCGATGGTCCGAGGCGCGGGTTTTTTACTCGCCACCGGAGAAAACGCCAGGCAGGTCTTGGACGAGTCGGCCGCTTATCTGCACGCGGGCAAATCCCTGGTGATTTATCCCGAGGGCAGCCGCGCCCGCGACGGCCTCATGCGCCGGTTCCACAAAGGCGCGTTTCAACTCTCGGTGGAAACCGGTTTTCCCATTCAGCCCGTGGCTCTGGTGAACACACGCACCTGCACGGCGGACAACACTTGGTTTATCGGCAATCACGCTTCCCTTATAACCTTGCTGGAACCCATGCGCCCGGAGGATTTTTCCGGAGAAGACCCGGCCACGCAGATGGCGCGCGAGGCCCGGCGGCGGATCGAAGCGGCCCGGCAGCGCTTGTGGCAAGAGACCTGCCCGGACTGGGTCGTGCGTCAGAGAATCCGGGAGCGGTATTTGTATCGGGACGCGTTGGCGGAAACTTACGTTTCCTGGAAATTGCGTCTGGATCCCGTATATGCCGCGGTCGGGAAAAAGCTTCCCCTGCGCGCCCGGGTGATCGATTTGGGTTGCGGCCACGGGCTGATGAGCCATTGGGCCGCCATTACCGGCTATGAACGCCCGGTGACGGGCATCGACGACGACCAACGCAAAATCGCCCTGGCCAAACAGACGCAGCATTACCAACGGCATCTGCGCTTCGAGTGCGCCGATATATTGGACTGGCAGGGCGAACCCGCGGAAGCCGTACTCATGCTGGATATCCTGCATTATTCCCGCCCCGAGGTGCAGGCGCGCATGCTGCAAAAAGGCACGGCGCTGCTGGCGCCCCAGGGACGGCTCTATGTGCGCGAAGGCGTGCAGGCCGCCGGGGCGTACAACGCCACTGCCGGCGGGGAAGTTTTTTCCACGGGCATCGGCTTCAACAAGAAACGGGATGGTCTCTTTTTTGCGGACCGTGCCGGTTGGGAAGCGCGCTTCCGCGCGGCCGGCTTGGAAATCGAGTCTGTGGAAATTTGCGGCCCGGGAAAATCCAACCATTTGTTTGTGCTCAAAGGGCAAACATAAAAGCAAAAAAACGGTGAAGCGTTTCTGGTCGTCTGTTGCTTGCCGCTTTTCCTCCTTGCTTTTTCTCTGAAAACCTTTTATACATAAGACCTTCTGCGTGCCGGTTGCCGGGGGATCCCGCTTAGGCGGGAGGGCGATTTGGGCACGAACGTTTTTCCACTCTGCTTAAACCTGAGAGGTATATGGGTCAACCCAAGGTTGTGGTCATTGGTTCCGGCATGGCCGGACTTTACGCCGGGACTTACCTGGCCCGCGAGGGCATGGACGTGACTATCCTGGAAAAAGAACCCACGCCGGGCGGGTTGCTGGCCAGTTTTCACCGACGGGGTTCCTGGTTCGATACCGGCCTGCACTACTTGGGTTCTTTGTCCCCGGGGCAGGCTCTGTGGCGGTATTTCCAGGCATTGGATCTTTTTCCTCTCTGTCAATTTGACGCAATGGATGACTGCGGGTTTGAGGAGTACCGCTTTCCCGGGTTTACCTTTGACGTACCCCAAGGCTGGGCGGCGTTTGTCCGGAGTTTGGAAACGACTTTTCCCTTGGAAAAAGACGCCATCCGAACTTGCGCGAAAGATTGGCAGACCCTGGCCGGGCTTTTTCCGCTGTATAACCTCCAGGCGCAGCTCAAGCCGGGGCAGGAAGCTGAAATTTTGGCCGATCCGCTGGCGCTGCAGTCGTTGGCCGGCTATCTCCAGGAACGTTTCCGCGATCCGCGCCTGCGCGCGGTACTTTCCGCCAACAATCCGCTTTACGGCATAGCGCCCGACGAATGTCCGCTTTATATCCATGCCCTGATCACGGACTCCTTTGTCAGCGGCGCCTGGCGGGTGCACGGACCCAGCCGGAACTTGGTGCAGGCCCTGGTGCAGCGTTTCCGCGAGGCCGGCGGGACCTTGCGCGTGAACGCGCGGGTGCGTCAGTTGGCTTCGGAAAACCAGCGTGTGCGCGCCGTGGTGCTGGACTCCGGGGAAGAGCTGGCCGCCGACTGGGTGATTTTTACCGCGCATCCCAAGGAAATGCTCGGCATGGTGGCGCCGCACGCTTTGCGCCCCATTTACCAGCAGCGGGTCAGCGGCCTGGAAGAGACCATCTCGGTTTTCGGGCTTTCTTTGACCCTGCGCGGCACTGGGGTGGCCACGCCCCGGCGAAATTATTTCCTGCATCGGCACTGGGACACTTCGGAAGTTTATCATGCGTTTGCGGCCCATGACCCCTACGACCCGGACACGATTTTCGTTTCGCCCGTGGAAACTTCACCCGGTTATGCCAAGACTATTTCCATCATGTGTCCCATGCCCTTTGCGTTCTGGGCCCCCTGGAAAGACACCACTCGCGGCAACCGGCCGGTGGCTTATCGCGAGGCCAAGGAAAAAATCGCCCTGGCGTTAATCCGACGATTGGAAGAACTTTGGCCCGGTGTCGGCACGCAGGTTGATTTTTGGGAAGGGGCGACGCCCTTGACGTTTCGCGATTACACGGGTACCTGGGAAGGTTCCGCCTACGGCATCAAGAAAAGTTGCGGGCGTTTGCGCGAAGCCACGCTCTCGACGCGCACGCGTTTGGAAAATTTACTGCTGGCGGGTCAAAGCGTGGTGCTGCCCGGCATTGTGGGGGCGACCACGTCCGCGGCCGCGGCAGTGGGCAACATTGTCGGCTATGAAGCCTTGGTTAAAAAGTTGGCCCGGCTATGACGCGCCGCGTGGTGATTACGGGTCTGGGCGCTTTGACGCCCTTGGGTCTGGGCGTGGCCGATCTCTGGGAAGGCTTGGCCGCCAATCGTTCGGGCGTGCGCCGGGCGCCGGAATGGGAAGCCGTGCCGGGGCTGAACGTGCGCATCGGCGCGTTCGTGCCGGACTTCAACGAAAAGGTCATCCCGCGCCCGGCCCGCCGCACCATGGGGCGCGTGGCGCAACTGGCGGCCGTGGCCTGTCAGCAAGCGGCGCAGAATGCCG
>JAAXVQ010000090.1 GCA_013335425.1 Candidatus Firestoneibacteriota bacterium
CCGCGCCCTGGACGCGGGGTGCGGCCGCGGGGCGGGGGTCATTGCCAACGCGCAACTTCAACCCGATGTCGCTTTTACGGGCATGGACCTCAACCGCGTGGCCATGGCCGAGGCGCGGCAGGAAGCCGCACGCCAGGGAGTCGGCAATATCGACTTCGTCGAGGCGGATCTCATGAGTCCCGATCCCGCGGCGCTGCCTGCGGAGGATTTTGACGTTATTTACTCTTCGGGCGTGATCCACCACCTTTCGGACCCGCTCACCGGTTTGCGGAACCTGAAAAATAAGCTGGCCCCGCATGGGGTCATGGCCATCATGGTCTATGCGGCTCATGGCCGGGAGCCGCTGCAGCGGGTGCAGCAAGCCGTTCAGCTTCTGGGTGTTGAGCGCGGGGATTTCGCCCGGGGCATCGCCCTGGGGCGGGAGCTGACCGAGGATGCGGCGGCGCGGGGCGTTTTTCAAAGCACGCCGTGGGAGTCCACCTGGAAGTGCAATGACGTGGAGTTCGTGGACCGCTGCCTCCATGTCAATGAAACCAGCTATACGGTCGCGGCATTTTTTGAATTGCTTCAGCAGGCAGGACTGCGGTTTGTGCAATGGCTGGAACCCGCGGATTGGTCCGTGGCCCGGCACCTGCCGGAAGGGCCGCTGCGGGATCAGGCGCTGCGTTTGCCGGAACCCGAGCAATACCGGCTGCTGGAACTCATCCGCTGGCGCCCTTCGTTGGAGTGCCTGGTGAGCCACATGGGCAACGAGCCCCGCAGACCCCTGCGTCCCGAGCAGATCCCGAAAGCTTCTTTTCGGGTGAACCCGGAAGTTTCTTTTTCCCTGGAAACGCGCAATTTGAAAGATGCCCAGCGGTTGGAGAGCATTTCCTACAAAATTCGCGCCCAGGAAACGGTCACGGTGACCAACCGGAACCTGGCCAAGGCGCTGATGGTGCTCAGGGCTCAAACGCAACCGTTTACCGGCGACTCCTGGTTTAGCGTGATGGCCGAAGAGGACCTGGCCCAAAGCGAAGCCGCCGCCCTGCTGCTTTACTTGGTGGAGAACGATATTGCCTACCGTCCGCATAGTCATGATTTGTAAAACCTGGAGGGGCGTTGTGCCGGGCGCTTGCGTGATCAGGACGAAGTGAAGGTCCCCTAATATAACCCCGAGAAGACCGCAAAGGCGTAACCGTAGGGGCGTATTGCGATACGCCCCTACCACAGACAGTCAGATGACAAGATGATTAGAAACAAAATAGAGATCCGTTGGCAAACCCTGCGAAGACCGCAAAGGCGTGACTGTGGGGGCGTATTGCGATACGCCCCTACAGCAGACAGTCAGATGACAAGATGATTAGACACAAAATAGAGATCCGTTGGCAAACCCCGCGAAGACCGCAAAGGCGTAATTGTAGGGGCGTATTGCGATACGCCCCCACCACAGACGGTCAACAGTTTGCGGGATTCTGTCTTTTCTGGAAATTGTTGCCTGTTCGTTCAGCCGAGCGTTTTCCCATGTTTGGCTAAAAATTTATCCAATTCATTGGCAAAGGCCCGGCGGTCCTGGTGGTTGAAGACGGGGGGGCCGCCGATGTTGGCGCCTTGGCCGCGGAGCTGGTCCATGAGGTTGCGCACGGCCAGGCGGTCTTTGATGGTCTCGGGTGTGTAGAACGTGCCCCGGGGGTTTAAGGCCACGGCGCCGCGGCTGACCACGCGGTCGGCCAAGGGGATGTCGGCGGTTACCACCAAGTCGCCGGGTGCCGCCAATTCCACGATCTTGTCGTCCGCTTCGTCCAAGCCGCCGGGTACGTCGATCACGCTGATGTTGGGCGTCTCCGGGATTTTGAGTTTCAGGTTGTAAACCATGACCAAGGGAACATTGACCCGGGCCACGGCCCGGAATAGGATTTCCTTGATGGCCCGGGGACAGGCGTCCGCGTCCATGAATATGCGCATCCGGCGCAAGTCCTCGCTTTATCAGAAGTGGCGTGCGTTCGGGAAGGCAAGCGGTCACCCGGCGGCAGGCTTTATACCCACTCCCCGTCCCAGAGGCGATTTAAAAACTCGCGGTAAGGCAGGATCCAAATACCTTCTTGGGTCCGGCGCGCCTGTTTTTCCAAGCTTGCCACCACCAGGTGTTTGACGCGGGGATAATCAGCTTTAAATTCGAGCAAGTTTTTTAAATCATGCCCGGGAACCCGTTCCTTGGCTTTGACTTCAACCGCGGTTTCGCCGTTGCCCAAGATAAAATCCACCTCCACGCCGGTGGTGAGGCGCCAATAGGAGATGTCATAATATTTTTCGCTGTAACGGCTATGCGCCGAGAGCTCATGCAGCATCCAGTTTTCAAAAGCTTTTCCGAAAAGTTCCGAACCGGGCTGAATGTTCTCCCGGCGGGTCAAATGGTTGACCACGCCCACGTCGCGAAAATAGAACTTGGGGGCTTGAATGAGCCGGCGTTTGGGTTTGACCGTATAAGCGGGCACGAAGGCGCCCAAGAGGGTGTCGGACAGGATTTGATAATAGTCCCGGACGGTTGAGAACTTCACGCCGCTTTCCCGGGCGATATTGGAAAGGTTCACGAGTTCCGTGTCGCCGATGGCGGCCACACGCAGGAAGTCTGAAAACAGCTGCAGGTTCCGGACCAGGCCTTCATGCAGGATTTCCTCGCGCAAATAATCCTCCACATAGCCGCGCAGGGCCAGTTTCAGGTTCCCGTGGCCATAGTGACTGGGCAAAGGGCCGGCATTGAGCATGCGGACCAGGTTGAAGTCTTCACCCAACTCTTCAGCCAGCAAACCGAAAAGTTCATAACGGACGGCCCGGCCGCCCAGGAGGTTGGCATGACCCTGGCGGATTTTCCGGGCGCTGGAACCGCATAGGCCAAAAACCCGGCGCTGTTCCTGAATTAAAAAATGCACCTCATCCAACAGCACCGGGGCTTTTTGAATTTCGTCCACAATCACCAAGCGCGTCTTGGGCAAAGCCAGCATATGTTCGCGGAAGAGAGCCGGCCTTTGCAGGTACCCCATGAGTTCATCGCTTTTAAGCAGATCCACCCGAAAGGCTTGGGGATAGTGTTGCTTCAGCAGGGTGGTCTTGCCGGTCTGGCGGGGTCCCCATAAAAAAAAAGTCTGTTTTGGTTGTTTCGGCAGCCGGAGCCGGCGGGTATACATGCTTATTGGTCCTTTCGCTAATATTCATGAATATTAGTGACGATACCAATATAGGGCTAACGAGGGTTTCTGTCAACTGCTGCTTCGACGCGCAGTCGGGTCTTCCCAAGCGAACAGAACTCTAAGGCTGGGGCGGTTGCTCACCTTGTCGGAACTGATCGAAAAGATATTCCAACCCGTTCACCTTGATTTCATAGAGCAGCCCCAGCATGCGTCCCAGCTCTCCCGCGGGGAAGCCTTTGGCATGGTACCAGACTACATAGGGCTCGGGCAAGTCGATCAAGAGCGTGCCCGTGTATTTGCCGTAGGGCATCTTGGTTTGGACGAACTTCAAGAAATATTCGCGGTCCGAGAGCGGGTTCATTTGAAAAAGACGAAGAGCAGGGCGGCCAGCGGTATCAGCAGCAACGTGGAGGAAACCCAGAGCGCGTTGACCAGGCGGCGGTCCAGGTTGAAAAGATTGACGGTGATCACCGCGTAGATGGCCGGGGGCATGGCGGACTGGATTAAAATCACCTTCGCGGGCAGGGAGGCCCCGAAGCCGTACGCCCACAGGACCAGCCCCAGGGCGACCAACGGCGAAAGCAAATATTTAATCGCGTTCAACGCGAGCACGGCCCGGGCCGGGGAAAAAAGCGAGGTGAGGTCCAAGGTCATGCCGATGGCGGCAAACATGATGACCAGATCCAGCTTGATGAAGCCGTCCGCCAGCGCGGGGGCGACGGCGGGCACCGGCACGTGATGCAGGTTGAAATAAAAGCCCGCGCCCATGGCCAACAGGGGCACCAGCGAAGTGACATTGGTCACCAGGTTGCGGGCATAAGCCAGCACGCTCAGGCGTCCGGGGCCGGCATAATGTTTGGCCAGAGAAAACCCCAAGGTGAAGACCAGCAGGGGATAGGGCAATAAATACAAATACCCCAGAGCCAATCCCGGCGTGCCGTAGAGCAAATAACAGATAAAAGCGCCGCCGGTGGTGCCGATGTTGGAAAAGGCGGCAGCCAGAACGAAGCTGCCCTGGGAGGTTCTCTCTGCCAGGAGTTTCCGGCTCCAAAGGACGCTGACCACCGCCATGGCAAGCACGAGCAAGGCGGAGATCACCGGCACGGGCGCGTAATGGCGCAAGCGGGAGAGATCCAGGATCCAATAACTATAGAAAAAAAGCGGGGTGTCCAACAGCAGGATGGCGGCGCGCATAAGCCCGGGGGCCCAGGCGCGCCGGGACCGCAGCCAAAACCCCAACCCCAAGGCGCCGTAAAAGAGTAAATAAAATTGGAAAAGATGGTTCATGCGGTTGGGGGCGCGGGAGGAGGCGGTTTCTTAAAAAAGACGCGGCACCAGGGGGAGGCGGCTAGAAAGACGGCGAAGCCGAAGTACAAGGCGACGTTTCCCAGCGCAGTCCAATACGCGAGGTACGAATGCCGGCCGAAGGTTTCGGGTATTTGCAGCAAGCCCATGAGGACCAACAAACCCCCCAGAGTCCAGCGCCCGAAAGGCTGGGCGTGTTTCGCCAAAAAGAGCAGGGCGAAGAGCAGCAGGGCCAAAAAAATCAAGCCGGCGGCTTTGGTGGGGTTATATAAAGGTTCGCTTTCACCCAAAGTGAGCAGACTGACGCCTTGGTAGAGCAGATACCAAGTCTTTAAAAGAAAGAAGACCCTAAAGAGGGAGAACACCTGGGAGCCTTCTTCCCAGCGTTTTTCAGCAGGTTTTAAGGGACGGAAAAACGCCGTGGCCGCCGGGTGGCTCAAGACCCAGTAGCCGAAAAAAGCGTAGGCGGCCGGCAGGGCAACCCAGAGTTTTTCCTGTTTGAAAACCAGGTCGGCGGAAAAAAGTTCCAAGCCGAGAAAAAAAATCAGAAAGAGGTTCCGGGAAAAATTCTTGTGTTTGGGTATCCACCAGGCCACGGCAAAAACGGCGATGCCCAGCAGGTGCAGCCCCAGTTTGATCCCCGCGCTCTGCTGCATGACGGGGGCATAGAAAAACATCATGCCGAAATAGACGATCAGCAGAGCGGCGGATGCGCCCAGGGTCAGATAGCCGAGCAATTCAATGCGGTCTTGAAACTGTTCCTGGATGGATAGAAAGTTCGGCATGTGGAATCCTTAGGGTGCGGCATTCTTTCACTTAGATTCATGCCATACTTTTGCAGGCCTGACAAGGAAAAAGCAAAGCGGCGCAGTTGGGAGCGTTCTTTATGCTTTAAGGCAGGGCCGGGGCCACAGGGTCGTCCAAGTGCAGCAGTTTGTGGATGTTGCCGGAAAGTTCTTCCAGGTCGAAAGGTTTGGTCATGTAGAAATCCGCCTGCATGATGTAGAGGCCTTTGATTTTGGAGCGGATCTGGGTTTTGGCCGTTAAAATGATGACCTTGATGTCGCGCGTGCCGGGCGTGCTTTTGACGCTGTGGCAGACGACCCAGCCGTCCACCTTGGGCATCATGATGTCCAGCACGATCAAATCGGGGTGGAACTTGGAGACCTGCTCAAAAGCCTCCAGGCCGTTGTAGGCCGTAATGACGTGGTAGCCTTCGGATTCCAGGTGGTATTTGATCAAGATGACGATATCCGGATCGTCATCCACCACCAGAATGCGTTTTTCCGCCTTGCGTTTTTCCAGCATCGCGTCCGCGGCGCTGACTGCCCCGGTCTCGGCCATAAACAAACCTCGAATTTCTTCCCGGGTTTCTTTCTTGCCGGGGAGTCTATCTCTACCTTCGGCCCAGCCGGTTTAAAACTTAAGGTCTATTTTCCGCCCCGGGTGCCGAGGTTTTGAAGCAGGCGCCCGCGTGGTTTATTCCGCCGTATTGGTCACGGAGGCCACCACCCCCGCGCGCCAGGTTTCATCCACCACAGGCTGCCCCGAACTGGGGGACTCCAACCGCGGGTCCGTCGGATACCAGCGCGCTTGTCCGCAGCCGGTCAAGTAGATGATGCCGATAATCATTCCCAAACCCGTGATCCACATCGTCAACAGTTTCTTCATGGCACGCCTCCGTACCCCCTGCTTGTTTCCGAGGCTTGCCCTCATGAAGACTGCATCCGCCGCTCAACCAGCAAAACCGAGCCGAGCAAAACAGACGAGAGCGCGAGCCTTTCCGGCAGAGCCGGAAAGAGCGCCGTTAACCGGGGGGAGAATCGGCGCCTTGGGCTCGCGCTCTCGAGCCTCGAAATCAAATCGCGGAAGTATATAAAGCAGGATCCGGGCCAACTCACCGCGCTATGGCTCAAATGCATAAATCGGACAAAATACTTACGTATTCGCGAATGGGTAATTTAGGCCATAGTGCCTGCCTGGGAAAAGCATTCCCGAAAATGGCACCCGCGGGCATCAAACTGTTTACTCGGCGATTATCGGGTTTTGCCTCTGCGCAGGGTGAAAAAATCGGAAAAAAGGGCGCACGGAAAATAGCTTGACAAGCATGGTTTTTACAGAGATGATTCCATTTGTTTGTTTTTTTTCCTGCAAAGCGCCGATAAACAAGGGGGAAAGGCATGGGGATAAGAATCGCCGTTTTGGCTTCGGGCGCAGGCACCAACCTGCAGGCTTTGCTCGATGCCTGGCGGTCGCAGCAATTCCGCGGCGCGGACATGGCGCTGGTGGCTTCAGATAAGCCGCAAGCCGGCGCGCTTAAACGCGGTACGGCTTTGCAGATTCCCACGCTGGCTTTGGATCCGGCGAAATTCCCCAACGCGGCGGCGTTTGACCAGGAAATGCTGGTGCATCTGGCCGAGCACAATGTCGATGTCGTCTGCCTGGCCGGGTACATGCGCATCCTGACCCCGGCGTTTGTCCAAACTTATGCCAACCGCATTTTGAACATTCATCCGGCCCTGTTGCCCGCTTTCGGCGGGCGGGGTATGTACGGCCATCACGTCCACGAAGCGGTTTTAAAATCCGGTGCGAGATTTTCCGGGTGCACGGTCCACTTTGTGGACGAGGGTACGGATACGGGCCCCATTATATTGCAGGCGGTGGTCCCGGTCTTGGATCAGGACACCCCGGAGGCCTTGGCCGAGCGGGTGCTCATCGAAGAACACCGCATTTACCCCCGCGCCCTGGCGCTCTATTGCGAACAGCGCCTGCAGATCGCGGGCAAACGCGTCCACATACTCGAAAAAGCTTGAAGGGTCGTCGGGTCCGGTCCAAAAGATCGGTGAAATTTTACGGAGGCTTTCAGCATGGTTAAGATCAAACGCGCGCTCATCAGTGTGTCCGACAAAACGCATATCGAAACGCTGGCCCGGGGCTTGGTCCGGCACGGCGTGGAGCTGCTTTCCACGGGCGGCACGGCCAAAGCCCTCAAGGCCGCGGGCGTGCCCGTCAAGGACGTCTCGGAG
>JAAXVQ010000443.1 GCA_013335425.1 Candidatus Firestoneibacteriota bacterium
CCCACGGACTCGGCTGCCAGGGCCATTGAGGCGCTCAAGCAATCGGGCGTGGTGGTGAAGATTTTGACCGGCGACAACGAGTTGGTGACGCGCAAGGTTTGCCGCGAAGTCGGCATTGAAACCCCGCAGGTGTTGACCGGCGGGGTTTTGGAGCAGGCCGACGCGGAAACGTTCCGCCGGCTTATTTTGGAAAACAACGTTTTTGCCCGGCTGACGCCGACGCAGAAGGAAAAAATCATTGTCACCCTGCGGGCTTGCGGCAACGTGGTGGGCTTTTTGGGGGACGGCATCAACGACGCCC
This sequence comes from Candidatus Firestoneibacteriota bacterium, assembly GCA_013335425.1. GTDB lineage: Bacteria > Oederibacteriota > JAAXVQ01 > JAAXVQ01 > JAAXVQ01 > JAAXVQ01. The sequence continues at coordinate 302 of JAAXVQ010000443.1, forward strand.
CGGCCATGAAAGCCGCGGACGTGGGCATTTCCGTGGACACGGCCGTGGACATTGCCAAGGAAGCCGCGGACATCATCCTGCTGGAAAAAAGCCTGATGGTTTTGGAAGACGGCATTTTGGAAGGGCGGAAGATTTTTGCCAACATCACCAAGTACATCAAAATGGGGGCCAGTTCCAATTTCGGCAACATGTTCAGCGTGGTCGGCGGCGCCTACTTTCTGCCGTTTTTACCCATGCTGCCCATCCAGGTGCTGGCCAACAACCTGCTCTACGACGTTTCCCAGATCGGGATTCCCACGGACAAGGTGGACCCGGATTTTATCAAGACGCCGCATCGCTGGAATATCCGCTACATTCAAAAATTTATGGTCTTCATCGGCCCTTTAAGCTCGCTTTTCGATTACGCCACCTTTTTTTTGATGCTGTACTTTTTCAATTGCACTCTGTTTTCCCACGCCGGCACCAGCGCGGCCATGAAAATTTATTATGAGAAGCTGTTTCATACGGGCTGGTTCGTGGAGTCCATTTTCACTCAGACGCTGATCGTGCACATTATCCGCACGCACAAGATACCGTTTTTTCAAAGTTCGGCCAGCCCGGTTTTGACCGGCACTACGCTGGGCATCATGGGCCTGGCCGCGGCTTTGCCGTACATGCCGTGGTCGGCCGATCTGTTGGGGCTGGTGCCGCTGCCCGGCGTATTTTGGGCCTGGCTGGCCGGGTTTGTTTTGGCGTATGCGTCCATCACCCATGCGGTCAAGCAATGGTTTAACCGCAGGTTCGGAGGTATGGCATGAAAAGTTTGCTCAATGCGCTGCAAGAGGGGCGCTTAATCGAGCTGCCGGTTACGGACAAGGGGAAGTGCTTGGAATATCTGGCCCTGCTCATCGAGGCCGTGCCGGACATCGGCACAGACATGGACTTGGTCCAGGCGGTCAAGGAGCGCGAAGCGGCGGTCAATACCGGCATCGGCAAGGGCGTGGCCTGCCCGCACATCCGCGGCAAACTGGAAGGGGATTTGCTTTGTGCCGTGGGTTGGTCCCCCGAGGGCGTGGACTATGGTTCGACGGACGGGGAAAAGGTGCATCTGATCGTCATGTATTACATTCCCGACGCGCAGAAGAACGCTTACTTGAAGGAAGTTTCGGGCTTGGCGCAGGCCCTTTCCAGCACCGACGAAATCAAGGCGCTCACGCAAATTGGGGATATTCAGAGCCTGCGCAGCAAACTGCTCGATTGGGTGGAGTTGTCGTTGAACCACACCTCGCCTGGGGCCGTGGCCCGTATGATCAAGCTGGAGGAAAAAAGCGCGACCTTGGCGGAAATTCAAGCCGGGAAGAAGATCCAAGCGCTGGGGTTTTCGTTGGTAAAAACCGCGGACAACCGCGTGCTGGTACTTTCCCAGGATTTGCACCTGATTGAAACCTTGGAAAAAGCTCAGGCCGATTTGCTCTCCCTGCACGCAGACGAGGATAAAATCATTGCGGATTATCACTTGGTGGTGCTGTCGTCCAAAAGTTACATACTCGGACGCTCGCTTTTAGAGTGCGTGGCCCTTAAACGGCCCTGATTAAGAATGCCGGAAAATAGAAAATAGAGAGTAGAAAAAAAGATGGTGGGGGACAGCAGGGTGCGGGAGGTGGCGGCGATGAGGCGCTTTTATAAGTTGAGCATGGTGGCGGCCATGGCTGGGTTCTTGCTGGCGGGTTGCGTCCAGCGCAATCCGGCGGGGTCTTCGGCCGGGTCCGGCAACGGGGGCACGCAGACCATATATACATTTACCATAACCCCGGCGGCGCCCCAAGGCGTTTATGCGGCTGATTGCCCGGTGATCGTTTCGGGTAAATCCGCGGTGGTTTGCAGCATCAACCGGGGCAACACACCTTTAAGCGGCATGTTGC
>JAAXVQ010000444.1 GCA_013335425.1 Candidatus Firestoneibacteriota bacterium
CACCAGATTTTAAAAACCAGGCGAAGGGGGGGGCGCTGCGGGTTCTTTTTTGGGTAAGGCCGCAAGTTGTCGTGCATTTCAATTATTTCAAATTTCAAGGAGGAAAAACGGTGAGACGCATCTTAGCATGTTCGTTGACTCTCATGTGCGCACTCGGAATGGTTGGTTCGGCTTCCGCTACCAAATGGCTGACGGACGCGAGCTATCGCGTACAGGCCATGGGCGGCGCTACGCTGGGTATTGAAGACGAAACCACGGCATTGACTGTTTTCAACCACGAAAATTTGGCAGGGCTGGCCTTGAACGCCAAGCAGAACCGCTTGGATTTGGGCTTGGTTTATAACACGGACGTAATCGACACGCCCAATGTCGGCAAAACCACCACCACGGACTTGGAACTGACCCGTCCGGGCGCCGAGTATCGCGGCTTGACCTACTGGGTCAACGATGCGCTCGTGTTGCGCGGCGGCATCGAAGGCATGATGATTTCCTCCGTGGACAAACCCGCCTCGGGCGGCACGGATCAAAAAAATAATTTTTCCGGTATGGGCGGCGGCGTTTCCGCTGCGTATAAATTGCCTTTTGGTTTGGCTCTGGGCGCCGGCGTGGTTTACACGGGCGCGGGCGGCAAACCTGATCCGCTGCCGGCAGGCGCTTCCAAAGTTGAAGCCACGGCCAATAACTTGAACTGGGGCGTGGGCGCGGCCTATGCCTTGGAAAAATTGGGCGCGGACAACAACAAACTGACCTTGGGCGCGCAAGTGGGCACCGATGACGAACGTCCGAACATTGCCGGCGTGGCTGCCGGGGATTTTGCGGATTTTAACGGCGTGATTGAGCAGGCCGCTGAAATCACCGGCTTCGGCACTTGGAGTCAGAAAAACACGTTTACCAATTCTCCCATGAAAATTTCGGGTGAAGCGATTTTTGACATGGGCTCCCTGCTCTCTGCCGGGGTGCTCTTCGACAACAAGACGCGCGAAACCAAGTTCAAACAGGAGCAAGTGGATCCCACCGGCGGATTTATGGGCGGGTCTTATACCGCGGAATACAAAGCCATGGTTTCCAACATCATGGGCATCAGCCCCGTGGTGCAGGCCAACATTCCCTTGGCCGAAGGGCTCAACCTGCTGCCCGGGGTTATGTTCACCACCTACGGCAGCGGCACGGTGGATCAGTACTCACCCAGCGGCTTGACTTCTTCCTATAAAGCCGCCACTACGACGCTCAACAGCACCACTGTCGTCGGCGGCTTGGGCTTGCAGGCCTTGAAGAAGGCTCTGCAGGTTGCGGTACAGGTAGGCTCCGGCACGATGAAGTCCGAAACCAAAGTGTTTAATGCCGCGGGAACCCAATTGGGTTCCGCGACTTCGCCGGACACGACCTTGTTCAACATGGGCGTAGGCGGCGAGTATTGGATTATCCCCATGCTGGCCGTACGTGCCGGCTACACCACCACCACCACGACGCTGAAGGCCACGGTGGAACAGAAACAGACCGTCAACTCGATCAGCTTGGGCGCCGGTTTGTCCATGATGGAGAAGGCGAGCTTGGATCTGCTGGTGAAGCTCGACACCACCACGCAGGACCCTGCACCGGATCCGAAACCCACGCACACCGCCACGGGCGTGTACTTGGGCGCCTGCATTCCGCTCTAATTTGAAAGTTGAAAGGACAGGGGAAGTTTCCCTGTCGGGTTTGGAAAAAAGGCGGGAGGATTTCCTCCCGCCTTTTTTTATTTACAACCCTCCGATAAGCGGTCCTGATTTTTATTCCAGTCGAAATTTTCAGTATGATGAAAAATCCCGGCAGCTCAGCTCTTGAGGTTCGGGTGCGCAAGCCTCTCGCCTCGGAGAGGCTCGCTCGAATCGGAAATCCTTCTGTTGATAAGGATTTCCTCAACGCTTGCTCACCCGGACCCCAAGAGCTCGCTCGAGTCTGGACCGGTAATGGACTTTTTCAGCACCCGATTAGTTGTTTTTGGTTACGGAAAGGATGCTTTTATTCTTTAAATTCCTCTCCCCTTGTGGGACATGAATGTTCAGGGAAACCACAGGTTTCCCTGACGCAAACGCCGATGCGTTTTGCTTTCCTTCCTAACTTAGTCGGGGTGCTTCGCCCCCGAACCCCCGCCTCTGTTCTATGATGAGGCGAGGATAAAGGTGAGGGGAGAAAGTTTTCGATATAAGGCTTTTACCAGAT
>JAAXVQ010000445.1 GCA_013335425.1 Candidatus Firestoneibacteriota bacterium
TTTCATAACCGTCAAAGTTCCTGACCGGACCCGCGCCGAAATTATAGGGGGCAAGCAAATCCATGTTGATGCCGCTGTAACTGTACCCCGCCGAAAAAGCGGTCCCCGTGGAAAATTTTTTGGATGCCCCTACCGACCAACTCGTTCCTTTGATCTCGTCGGTTAAAAGCGTGGACCCGAACCCCGCCCCGCTTTTATCGTCCAGGTAGGTGCAGCTACCGCTGAGAAATGGAGAATAGATCATGTCCAGCTCCAGAATCTTTTCGGACATGGCCTGCAGGGATAGGTCCACGCCCCGCAATTCCGGGTTGCTCGCGGCCACGCGCTGGAGGTATTGGTCCAAACTCAGCGTTTCCTGCGCGGCAAAAACACCCGTGCCGGTCCCGGTCAGTAAAATCAGGACAAGTCCCATTTTAAAAATGCTACGCATGTTTCGTCGCCTCTTTTTCCAAAATTCCGTGCAGCAGCAAATCGGTAATGCTCGCCTGCCGTTGTTCCAAAAACTTCTTTTCATCCTTCGCATTCAACCCTAAAAACAATTGCGCGATGGGCCGGGCGGAAAAATAGATCAAACTCATGCCCAAAATGCTGACGAACAATTGGCTCACATCGATGGGACGAAAAATCTTCTGGACTATCCCCGCCTTGAGAATCTCCGTCATCCGCTGCGGTTCCAGTTGGCAGGGATTGTCCCGGGTGGTCTCGGTACATATCTGGTCCAAGGCGCGTTTAATTTCCGAGGGTTCATGTACAAAGGCTTCGAGAACAATTTTGGTGCCCGGAACGTCCTGCACAAAGGCTTCAAAATGCTTTTCCACCACCAGCTTCACACTCTCGGCCGGTCCTAATCCCGTCAACCCGGATTGCTGCAGCGTGCGGCGGATGCGGTTAAAAACGCCGTGCAAGGCCTTGACCAAGACTTCTTTAAATAAATTTTCTTTGGAGGAAAAAAAATAATAAAGCATGGCTTTATTGACCCCGGCGCTTTTCGCAATTTCTTCCATACGGGCGCCATGTTTGCCTTTTTCAGCAAACACTTCCAAGGCCGCCGTCATGATCTTTTCACGACTTTCCACGGCAAACTCCTTCCCAGCAAACATCCGCGTCTGAAGCGACCTATCTTTCGGGCTCAACCATACGGTTTAACGTTCCGGTTTAACCAATTCGTCAACTATATCCAGACGACTGGTTTTTGTCAAATTAAATGTTGCATCCTTCTTATTAACGACAACGTTAATTATTTATTGCAGCGAAAATTTGGAAAAAAAGCAAATAACTTCAGGAAAAAGCCTTAACGGCACCTCCCGGCAACCGGTGCCTGCTGCCATCTAGAGGGCGCGGAGATTATTATCGGCTTTCTACTATTTTTTTAACTTCCCGGGCATAGCCCGTCCAGGGCTCGGGTATTTTTCGGGAAACCGATTCATAATCACACAGGGCTTGTGAAAAATCACCTTGATGTTCGCGTAATACGCCCAGGTTGGCGTACGCCTCAGGACGGGCGCTGTCCAAAGAAACGGCTTTAAGGTAGGCTTCTCCACCTTGTTCCCAGGACCCCGCCAGGACAGCCTCATTGCCGGTCTTGATCCATTCCGCGTAAGGGCCTTCGTCCGGGCAAACCGCCAGCCGACGGACTCGAGTGAACACGCGTGGCAGCAGCGGTGCCAGCAGCTGTTTGGCAGCCCGGTGCATTTGCAAAACGCGGAATTCCTCATCCGAGGACCAATCTCCCCGCCGTTGGCCGCTTTGCTCTTCCTCGGCCAAAGAATCGCCGGTCCAATCCGTACTTGCCTGCCAAAGCACGACGGCATCGCTTGCCCGAACCAGACGTGCTTCGACATGAACCTGGAGCGATCGCTGGATACGGTCACGCCAAATTTCCTCCATCACCGGATAGGCATAGTCCACCTGGTGAACTTTGCCGTCTTTCCCGGTTTCAGGTACGGTTTCATGCCGTACGCCGGTTTGACGCACGGAGGTTTCGCGCTTGATTGTCCGTCGCACCTCCGTCATTTGCAGATCGCCGAAAAGCAAGGCGTCGGCCCCCAGTCTTTTTCCCGTTTCGGCCACCACACCCGGATCGTTGAACGCGCTCGCCAAAACCCGCATTTGCGCCAGGCCGGCGCGTGTTTCCGCCGGCGGGAACACGCTGAGTTTTTCGGCAGCGCGCATCAATTCGGCGGCATCCGCTGCAAAAA
>JAAXVQ010000446.1 GCA_013335425.1 Candidatus Firestoneibacteriota bacterium
GTCCCGCCGAAATCCAGGTCCGGATAAGCGTCAATGTTGATTTTAACGTCCTGTCCCACAACCACCTTGTTGATCTCACGCTCCATAATGCCGACTTCCGCAAAAACGTCGTTGATATCGAGAAAGGTGGCCACTTTCATATTGGGATTCGCCGCGCTGCCGACTTCCACCTCGCGGCTGCCCAAAATCCCGTCCGTCGGCGCCACAATGGCGGTCTTGGCCAAATCGGATTGCGCCAAGTCCAGTTTGATCTTGGCTTCCTGCAGTTTGAGGGGAATGACCGCCCCCAGGTCGTAAAGGGCCTGTACATTGTTATAATTGACTTTAGCCTCTTCATACTTGAGCATTTGTTCCTGCGGGTCCAACTGTAATATGATCTGCCCGGCCTTGATTTCATCGCCTTCGCGAAAATTAAAGGCGGAAACGGTACCGGAAATTTGGAAGCCCAGATTGACCTGAGCGAACCCCTTGATGGTTCCCATGGCCAGAATCGAATCGGAAAAATCGGTTTTAGTGACTTTCAGCACCTTAACCTGGGTGCCCGCTTCCGCAATCTCGATGCCGGATCCCTCGGTGCCCTTAATCTCTTTCTTGGCGAACAAGAACCGCGAAAAACCCCACAACAGGGCCGCGCCCAGAACCACGCCCAAACCGATGCTGACGGCTTTGTGCTCCCGGAACCAGTCCAACATTCCGGTCATGCCTTGCCCCTGCTCCTTGATTTGCTCCAGCGAATCCTGCAGATCCACTTTTTTAAACTGGGACGTCAGCCGGGAAAAGCGGTTGGCCGGTTTCTTTTTCTCTTCGACAGCGCTCCCGGACTCGGCAACGGGCAATTCCTCGCCCATCTCCTGCTTTTTGATCTGATCATAGGTCAAGTTGTAGGAACTGACCAGTTTGGATTCTTTCCGATCTTCTTCGGGCGCGGTTTCGTCCTCGGATCCGCCGCCCTTCCCGAAGATATTTTTAAATGGGCTCATGCTCTCCCTCCTGAAACCTACGAGATGTCGCTGCCGCCGTCTAGTTGCCCGACGTGATTACCTGCACGCGTACGCGCCGATTCATGGCCATGCCCTTCTCCGTGTCATTGCCCGCTGCCGGATCCTTGTCGCCGAAGCCTTTGAGTGCGACCTTGTTGCTGGGTAAGCTCTTGACCTGTACGAAATAATCCTTAACCGCTTTGGCGCGCTTCAACGAGAGCGCGTTGGCGTCCTTTTCATCCGCAGCCGCGTACCCGTGCACCAAAATCGTGCGTTGGGGGTTTTTTTCGAACGTAACCGCGATTTGATCCAAAGCATAAAGGTATTTGTCGTTTAAATTTTCGCTGTCCTTGGCGAAATAAACAGTGGTTTTGGTCACCAGTTTGTCGGTGGCGCTCTTGGACTCCATGGTCTCCTGTTGCGCGGCGGCTTCAACGTCGTCAAAAGCGGAATTCTTGTTTTCCGCTTCCGTCTTGGCGGCTCTCGCTGCGTCGTCGGAAGTGCGACGCGTGTACTGGCTTTGGGTGCGCACGGACTGGGCATGCGCGCCTTTGGTGATCTGGGCGATGAGCGCGGAAGCGTCGGCTTTGTTCCCCGCCGTCGTGCCCTGAATCAAGGCCGCTTTGGAGATCGGCGCCACATTCGCACCCACACGCGGGGCAGCCACATCGCCGCCCAAAGTCTTCGACTCTTTGGCTACAGCTTCTCCCTCGGGACGTTTGGCTTCCACCCCGGTCAATTCCCGCTTGTTGCCCGGCGTCTTTTTCACGACCGTTTTGCCTTCCATGCTCTTTTTCGATTTCATCATCTCATCGGCGGTTTCCTGCAAAGCCTGATCCGAAGCGCTCAGCTGCTTTTTCACCACCACGCGCCGTTTGGCCACTTTTTCCTTCAAAACCGCGCCCCAAGAAAACTTCATGGAAATACGGTGCGTCACGCCCAAATCGCCGAAAGGCATGTAGGCGTAATCCAGGCCCAAGATCGAATAAACCAATCCCAACCCGACGGAAAACCCCGGCGCCGACGAAGCGTCAAAACCCGTCCGATAACCGGCGCGCATGGCAATGTCGAAGGTTTCATCCTGCCCGGTCTGAATGCCCGTACGTAGCCAATACTCGGCACCCACGTGCGTGCTGCTCAGGCCCTCGGAAATCTGGAACTCCTGTTCCGCGGCAAAAACCAAATCGTCTTCCATGAATTGGTAGGCCAAACCCAC
>JAAXVQ010000091.1 GCA_013335425.1 Candidatus Firestoneibacteriota bacterium
CCATTTAATCCTGAGACCACCATCGAGTATCAATTACCGGAAGCGATCCGGCTTCGCATTGAGATTTATGACCTTCTGGGTAGAAAAATAAGATCCCTGCTCCCCTCTATCATGCAGGTTCCCGGTTATTATAAGATCACCTGGGATGGTAAAAATGATGCGGATAGCGTAGTGGATTCAGGAATTTATACTTGCCGATTGACGTGTGAAAACTATGTCGAATCGATTAAATTACTAATGTTGAAATAAACTAAAAAGCGTTTTATAAGAGACTATCTTCAAATTTCTAAAAATTATGCTCTCTTTTTAGAAATGATTTTGAAAATCAAATCAGCTTTTATACGGATCCGGCCAGTTATCAATCCCAGTATGTTAATTTGGGCAAAGTGGAAACCCAGGGCTGGGAAGCGTTTGTGGCCGCCGAGCCGGTTTCCCAGCTTACTTTGCGTTTGGGCTACACCAAGTTGACGGCCAATGACATGACGCAGGCCGATACGCTGGGCCCTATCCCGTTGGTCCGACGGGCGGATTATAAAATCAGCCTGGATGCGGGCTATCAATGGCGCGCTGCGCACGTACAGTTGTCGGTTCAACGGGTAGGGGCGCGCTGGGATCTGGCGTTTGATCCCGTTACGTATGCATCCCGGCAAGTTTCTTTGGAACCGTATACCCTGGTTAATTTGGCCGCGGCCTACGACATAACCCCGGTTCTTCAGGCTTATTTTAAAATCAACAATTTATTAGATGCGGACTATACGGAAGTGAGCGGTTACAATACGCTTCGGTTTGCGGCTTTGGGCGGGCTCCGTTACCAGTGGAAGTAGCGGCGCGTCCGGGAAGTGTTTGATAAAACAGGGGGGCGGCAGCGGCGTTTCCCCCCGGGGAAAAAGGCAGAGACGGAATGAAAAAGGTCATAATCGGAGCATCGGCCATCCTGGCCTTGGCCTGTTGCGGGGCGTTTTACTTACCCGGGGGCAGCGTGGAACAAATGGCGGTTATGGGTCTGCATCCTCAAACGGGTGCGCCCCAGCGTTTGGTGGTGCTGGCACCCAGCCTGGTGGAAACGTTGTTTGTGATCGGCGCAGGCAGTCAGATCCGGGGGGTAAGTTCTTTGTGCCATTATCCTGATGCGGCCAAAAAACTTCCGGCGGTCGGCGGTTTTTACGATCCCAATTACGAGGCCATTCTCAGTCTTCACCCGGATTTGGTTTTGTTGCTGCCGGAAGTCCCGGATCAGCGGGCACAATTGCAGAAATTGGGGATTCCTTCTTTAACCCTCGAACAACACTCTCTGGCCGGCTTGGTGAGTTCGTTTTTGATTTTGGGCAACCTTTGCCACCGGGAAGCCCAAGGCGTTTTTTGGGCGGCGCAATACCGGGATTGGTTGGCGTTGATCCGCCAACGCACGCGTGTATTGCCCAAGGTGAAGACGCTGTTGGTGCTGGGGCGCGACTACAGCCGGAACCCCGTGAGCAGCGTTTATGCCGTGGGGCGCGGAGAAATTTATGATGAACTTTTGATCGTGGCCGGCGGGCGCAATGCCGTCACGGCCCCGGACCCCAAGTACCCTCAGCTCGGCGTTGAAGGCATGCTGGCCCTGGACCCGGATGTGATCATTGAGCTGGTGCCCGAAAGCGACGGGCCTGCGAAACCGCCGGCCGAACTGCTGAAAGCCTGGGCTCCCCTGACGGGTTTGCGGGCCGTGAGAACGCACCGGGTGATGGTGCTCACGGGCGATTATCTGACCATACCCGGTCCGCGCCTGATTAATACGTTGCAGGCGCTGGGGAAGGCCCTGCATCCCGAGATGGATTGGAATTTGCCGGGGGTGCCCGATGCCCGCTGAGGCGGCGTTTATTTTAAGCGCGGAGAATTATTCCTATTGCATCGGGAAGCAAGCCTTGCTCAACGATGTTACGTTTCGGCTGGAAGCCGGAACACGCTGCGCCATTATCGGCCCCAATGGCGCAGGTAAGTCCACCTTATTGAAGTCGTTTTGCCGTATTTTACCGGCGGGCCGGGGGACGCTGAGGGTCAATGACCGTTCCTGGTTGGAATACAGCCAGAAAGAATTGGCCCACTGGATCTCTTATGTACCCCAGGCCGGAGGACGCGATGACCTTTTTTCCGTGAGGGAATTCGTCCTTATGGGCAGATATCCGCACCTTTCAGCTTTTTCCGGCATCCGACAGCGGGATTGGCGGGCGGTGGACGGCGCCTTGGAAGTCACCGGCTTGGCTGCGTTGGCGCACCGCCGTTTGGGCACGCTCTCGGGCGGTGAACAGCAAAAGGCCATGATCGCTTCGGCCCTGGTGCAGGGCAGCCGTGTGATGCTCCTGGATGAACCCACCGCTTTTTTAGATCCTTATCAACAAAAACAAATTTACGAATTGCTCGAACACCTGCATCGTGAAACCGGCGTCACGTTGGTGGAAGTGACTCACGACGTCAACCGCGCCCTGCTGGGTCAGGATTTCATCCTGGCCATCAAGCAGGGGCGTCTGCTTTTTGCCGGCACGCCCGGGGAATTTTTACGCCAACAACAATTGTCGCTTCTTTACGACAAGGAATTTTTGCTGGCGCCGCACCCGCTGGGGGGTAAAATGATGGTGTTGCCCGAGGTGCAGGCATGACCCGGTCGCGGGTGGCGGTGTTTTTCCTCCTGGCCGCTTTGGCGGCTTTAACGGAGTTCTTGCTTTTGCCGCTCTTGGGCCTGCAAACCCTTTCCTTGCGGGACGTTTGGATGCATCCGGCCGGCAGCGCCGGACAGATCTACTGGCAATTGCGCCTGCCGCGTCAGAGCGTGGCCTTTTTAGCCGGGGCGGGGTTGGCCCTGGGGGGATTGGCATTTCAAGCTCTTTTCCGCAATCCCTTGGCCACCCCCTTTACCCTGGGGACCGCTTCCGGGGCCAGCCTGGGGGCTACGTTTTATCTATGGGCCGGTTGGTCGTTTCAGGTCCTGGGCATTTCAGGTACGGCTTTTTTCGCGTTTGGCGGCGCCCTGCTTGCTTTGGGGAGCATTTATCTGCTATCACGCGCGCGGCGCGGATTTCCGACCGAGACCATGCTCTTAGCCGGCGTGGCCTTGAGCTTTCTGTTTTCCAGTTTGATCTTGTTGCTCCAGTATTTGTCCAACCAGGTGCACAGCTTGCGGATATTGCGTTGGCTCATGGGCGGATTGGATGTGGTGGGGTTTCAAAGCTTTTGGGAGGCTTTGCCCTGGGTGGGGTTGGGTACGGTCATTTTGATATGGCGGCGGTGGGATTTGAACCTCTTGGCTGCCGGGGAGGATTTGGCCGCAGGTCGGGGCATGGCCGTGGAACGTTCAAAGATTCTGATCATGAGCGCCGTGGGCCTGATGGTAAGCGCCATCGTGGCGGTTACCGGCCCGATCGGCTTTGTGGGCATCATGATCCCGCATGTCTGCCGGCTCATTTTGGGACCGGATCACCGGTATTTGACCGGCGCCGTGCTTTTATTGGGAGGTGTGTTTTTACCGGTATGTGATGCGTTCGCCCGCATGGTTTTGGCGCCCGCGGAAATGCCCGTGGGCATCATCACGGCACTTTTAGGCGGACCGTTTTTCTTATGGCTGTTGATCCGGCAGCGGAAGCAATAGGAGGGGACATGCATCTGGAACAAGGGTATGTTCACATTTATACCGGAGACGGCAAAGGCAAGACCACGGCTGCAACGGGATTGACCGTGCGCGCGGTGGGTGCCGGGCTCAAAGTTGCGGTTTTGCATTTCTTGAAAAATAAATTTTCTTCCGAGGATCGGGTTTTAAAAAAGCTGAAATCGGTGCGCGTTTGGAAATTCGGGGCCCCGGGTTGGGTTTTGGGGGCCGGTCGGGCCGTCGACCTGACCGAAGCCCGACGGGGACTGCGCTTCCTGGAACGCGTTTTGCGCAGCGGCGAATTTGATTGCGTGGTCGCCGACGAGGTTTGCGTGGCCGTGAAACTGGGCCTGATTTCCGAATCCGAACTGTTGCGGTGTTTGGCGGCGCGTCCCAAAAAGGTGGAGCTGGTTTTGACGGGAAGGGGAGCCACGCCGGCGCTTAAACGCCGGGCTGATTTGGTTTCCGTTCTAAAACCCGAAAAACATTACTTCGCGCAAGGCGTTCCGGCGCGGCGGGGAATTGAGTTCTGACGGATGCACTTGCGGGAAATTAATCCTGGAAGATGCCGTAAGTCGGCTGGCCGATAATCATGTTTTGAAAAGGCGCTTGGCGCAACTGGAAATGTTGCTGCAGGGCGCGGGAACATTCGGTCAGGCATTTTAAGTCGTCGAATTCCGTATAGAGCAGCACGGCATGCGCATCCAGGTAGGGCAGGGCCGGGTCGCGCAGCATGGGATTGACCGCGGCCGAACGGCAGCCCGGTTGGGTGCGTTTAAAAGCGGCGTATTGTTCCAAACTGGCCAGGGCCTGCTCGGTCAATCCGGTTTTAAGTCTGAAAAGCGCGATTTCGCGAACCATAATTGCTTTCTTTAAAATTATTTTAAACTATCCCTTGCCTCCGTCGTTTCAAACCACGGCGGTTTTTCCTTGCCTTGGGGAGGGCCGGGTGTCGGAGCCGGGACTTGAAAAAATAGCTGGTCAGGTGTCCGCGCTCCGACTATAATTGCGGCATGACCTCGTCACCACCCGGCCAATGGCCTGAAAAGATTATCGGAAAAACCCGGTTAATTCTGGAGCTCGGCGATCTTACCAAGAGCCACGCCCAGGCAGTGGTCAATGCCGCCAATCCGTCTCTGCTCGGGGGCGCCGGCGTAGACGGCGCGATTCATCGCGAAGGCGGGCCCGCGATTTTAAAAGAATGCCGTGCTCTAGTGGCTCGGATCGGGCGTTTGCAACCCGGGAGGGCGGTTATCACCACCGGCGGGCGTTTGCCGGCTGAAAACGTCATTCATACCGTGGGTCCGATTTGGCGCGGCGGTGACAAACGAGAAGCGGATATCTTGACCTCGGCATATCGTGAGAGTTTGACCCTGGCGGATGACATGGCTTTGCAGAGCATTGCGTTTCCTTCAATTTCCACCGGGGCCTACGGCTATCCGCTGGTTCCGGCAGCCGAATTGGCGCTGCAAACTGTAAAACAGTATCTGGAAGGCGAGACGGGTTTAAGCTCCGTGACCTTTGTGCTTTTCTCCCGTGAAGTTTTTGACGTTTACCAGGGCGTTTTGGGAAAACTATAATTTCAATTGGACGCTGATGTCTTTCTATGAGGCTTTATCTGCGCTATTTGTGTCATCTGCGGATAAAAGGTTGGTTTTTAAGAACGGTAAATCTTAACAGAATGGGTTTGGGGAGGCTTTTTCATGTCTTGGGTTGAAAAAAAATGGGTGTTGGGTTTGTGCTGGCTGGTCATGGCGGCCTGGTTGCCTACGAGCGCCTGGTGCGATGCGCCGACTGTGGATCAAGCCAAACCCCGCTTGGTGATGGTCAAGGTTCCCCATTGGAAAGTCAGCTTTTTCAACCTGCCGGACGAACTTCCGGTATTGCTGCCTGCGGGCGAAACGTTCGATCCCGCGCGCCGGCAATACGATTTTTCCGAAGGCATGGAAGCCATGGAAGTTTTCGTGAAGTTGCGTTCCCAGGACGATTTGTCCCCTACCTACCGTTTGTTTTTACAAAAATGGCCTCTCTACCAGAAGTTTTTTCAAGCTGTGGACGCTGAAAATTTTGAACAGGCCCGGTCCTTGATCGAGTCAATCCGCCGCTTGGATCCCGGAGAGCCTGCCGTGCATTTTTATAAAGGCAGCCTCCACAGTCAAGCCGGAGAATACGCGGCGGCTGAAAGCGAATACCAGCGTTGCCGGGAATTATTTCCAGCCTATGCCCCGGTCTACATCAATTTGGCACGCTTGGCTATGGCTCGACAGGCAAAAAAAGAAGCGCAACAATATTTGCAGCAGGCGTTGGCACGGGCTACGGATGATGAACAGGCGCCTACCCGCCGGTTGGCTGAACAAATGCTGCAAAGCTTGAACCCTTAAGCGGGGGTGGGCAGTATTTGAGAACAAGTCCGCGTATGAAGATGTTTTGATTTAAGCACGTTTTATCCAAGGAGGACGTGATGCCGGAAATTCGCCGCATTGATTCTGGAAAAATTGCCTGTATCGAGGAAAAGGGCCCATATGGTAATTTGTCGCCCTTGTTCCACCAGCTTAAGGATTTTTTAAACCAAAGACACGTACCCTATAAGGACGAACATTTTGCCGTGATTTATGACGCTCCCGGGACGCATGATTTAAACCGGTTGCATTTTGCTGCAGGTTTGGAATTGGCTGGTGAAACGCTGGGCAATGGGGAAGTGATCGTGGTGACCCGGCCGGCGGGTTGGCTGGCGTGTGAAACCCATCGCGGCAGCTTTGAGCAATTGGATGAAACGCATCAACGTCTGTGGCAATGGGCGCAATCCCAGGGCTATCGCCCCAGCGGCGCACCTTATGAGTTTTTTCTTTCCGGCCCCTTGCCGGGAGAATCCGCGGATCCGGGCCCTGTGGTGGTGGAGATCCAGCTGCCCGTGGAAAAGGTCGGTTGAATTTGGAGTTTATAAGATGTGCCGAACAAGTGCTGGAGAGTTGGCGTCGGCGTTATCGCGAAAGCCTGGGCGTGCCGGTGATACCGGATTTTCATGAAGCGCTCTGCCGTTGGGGACAGGCGTTTGAAATCCGCGACGCGGGGCGCGCTCAGGGTTATTTGATTTTTGCAGGTGAGACATGGCGGCGTGATCGGGGCAGCATTATTCCGGAGTTTTATTTGAGCGTGGGTTCCGCCCGGGCCGCCAAAGACATGTTGCGGGAAGCTTTTGAAAAATTTAAACCCGACCGCGTCCTGGGGCGCACGGACGACCCTGCGGGTTTTCCGCTGCTGATGGATATGGGCCTTCCCAACCAAGTGGCGTCTCCGCTGTATGTGCTCGACACGCCGGCAGCTTGGCAGGAAGATCCTGAGATCGGCTTGGCGGAAAGCTCCCTGGAGGATGCCTCCCGCCTAGCGGCGTTGTATGCTGCGGCGCCCCCGGAAGACGGAGGCATCCAAGAGGACGTGGCTCTGATGAAAAGCCTGGTTGCCTGGCGGCATTACCGGCTGACGCTGACAGGCGGCGAGGTGGCCGCAGTAGGGTATGTGGCGCCCCAAGGCGGGCGTTATGTAAGTGTTCATTCGATTGTCGGACCTGCGTTTCGGGGGAGGGGTTTGGGGCGGTATCTGGCAGGGTTTGCCTTGAACCGGGAATTGTCCGAAAATAAGATCTTTTTAGCAACGGTCCATTCGGACAATGAAGCGGCCAAGAACCTCATCGAGTCGTTGGGGGCCCGTTTGGCAGGACATTTCGTACATTTTTCCGCGGAGGGATCGGTACGCCGAGATTAAATTTTTGGTAGGGTTTTAAAGGGGGGGGG
>JAAXVQ010000092.1 GCA_013335425.1 Candidatus Firestoneibacteriota bacterium
CGGTTCAACCGCCGCCGGCCGGAATGCGGGTTTGGTTTTCTCAAATTTTTCCGGTGCGGCCGGGAAGTCCGCCGCGGGCGGAGTGTTGATCTTGATTTTGGGACGATCCAAGACGGCCGCCGAAGACGTCTTGGACACCGGCAAAGCGGCAGAAACGCCGGCCTCGTCCTTAGTTTTCTTCTTTACCGGCGCATATTGCAGGGGCAACGTGGCGGGTTTGGCAGTCGTAATCCCGTTCATGGTTTTACGGATGGAATTTAGAATATACGGCTCGATCTCCAGCAAGTAGATCGAAAGGATAAACAGCGTGCCGCAAAGGATATACGTGCCCACGGTGGAAAAAATCGCCACGCACAGATGCACCAAACCCTGCGCGGGAAATCCGCCCAAGGGCATGTCGGCCGAACCCCAGAGGCGCAAACCCGCCGGCAGGCCGCCCCAAAAACGCCGGGCGTTTTCCCCGGCATAAAACGAAGACACCGGGTCAAAATTCAAAGGTGAGGAAAAAATCAGATTGGCCAACATCATCAGGGTGAGCAGGGCCAGTCCCAGCCCGGCCAACTTGGGGCCGGGATTCTCCCAGCTTTTTTCCTTAAAGACCCAAAAACCAACTCCCAACATCAGCAGGGGCAGGACATAAAACACGAAACCCAGCAGCGCAAACCCCAAACGAAAAAGCACTTCCCCGGCGGGCCCCAAGGCATTGGAGTCCGCCGCATGCGGCCAGACCGCCGCCAACAACAGCAGGCTGCCTGCCCACCAGGCGATGCCCAGCACTTCGTTCCGCCGTTTGCCGGTGAATATCTCCCGTAAAATCCGGCGTCCGGGAGTCCGGGGTTCAGGCGTGGTTTTCTTTATGCGGGCATACAATCGAAACATGGGTTCCTTAGAGAAAAGCATACGGACCCGGCCGGATTGGTCTCCCCGGACTGTGCCCGCGCGGGAATTAATGACCCGCCCTTAAACTTCCACGATCACCGGTATGATCATGGGAAAACGCATGATCTCCCGCTTGAAATATTTTTTCATGGCGCTGCGCGTGATGTCCTGCAGCATCGGGGCTTCGGCAATACCTTCCACCGAAACCTCGGCCAAAACTTCGCGCAAGGCAAGTTTGGCGCCTTCCATCAAGCGCGCGGTTTCGGGTTCGTCGGCAATACCGCGCGGCGTGAAATCCGGACCTGTCACCAGCTCGCCGGTGCGGCGGTCCAAACCCATAACCACAATAAGCATGCCGTCCTGCGCCAAGTGCTGGCGGTCGCGCAGCACCACATGCCCGACGTCGCCGACACCCTTGCCGTCCACCAAAACATTGCCGGCAATCACTTTGCCAGAGCGTTTGAGCCCGGCCCGGGAGAGCACCGCGCAATCGCCGTTCTCGAGAATTAATATCCGTTCCCGCGGCAATCCCAAAGCATGCGCCAATTCCGCGTGGTGCCACAAGTGGCGGGCTTCGCCGTGCACGGGGATAAAATGCTTCGGCCGCACCACGTTGTGCAAAACCTTCAATTCTTCCTGGGCCGCATGCCCCGAAACGTGGATTTCACTCACACGTTCGTAATGGACCCTGCACCCCAGGCGAAAAAAATGATTGATCATGCTGCCGATGCGCCGTTCATTGCCCGGAATGGTGCGGGCGGAAACAATCACCGTGTCCATGGCCTGCAGCTTCAAGTCTTGATTTTCCCCCACCGCGATGCGCGCCAGGGCCGAACGGGCTTCGCCTTGACTTCCGGTGGTGAGCACGATGCTCTTCTCCGGCGGCAGATTCATCAGGTCGTTCCATTTCAGCCAGAGATTGTCGGGAATCTGCAAATATCCGAGTTCCTGGGCGGTACGCATGTTTTTAATCATGCTCATGCCCAATACGCCCAATTTGCGCCCGTGACGCACGGCCGTGTTGATGACCTGCTGAAAACGGTGAATGTTGCTCGAAAAGCAGGCAATCAAAACGCGCCGCGGCGCATCGCGGACAATTTCGTCAAAGGCGACCCCCACCTCACGTTCCGAAAGCGTGTATCCTTCCCGGTCGGCATTGGTGGAGTCCGCCAGCAGCAAATCCACCCCACGGCGGCCGAACTCTGCGAACAAACCCAAATCCGTAATGCGCCCGTCCACCGGGGTGGGGTCCAATTTGAAATCCCCCGTATGCACGATGGTTCCCGCCGGCGTGCGGATGCCCAGGGCGATGCCGTCCACAATTGAGTGCGCCACGGGAATGCAGGTGATTTCGAACACACCCAAGGTCAGCGTGTCTCCGCCCTTGACCTCGTGCAATTCCGTGGAATCCAAAAGGGCGTGCTCTTCCAGTTTGTTTTTCACCATGCCCAAGGTCATGCGCGTGCCGTAAATGGGCACAGGCAACTGGCGCAGGATGTACGGCAGCGCGCCCACATGGTCTTCGTGGCCGTGGGTCAGGATGATCCCTTGGACGCGTTCGACCCTTTCCCGCAAATAAGTAATGTCGGGTACGATAAAATCAATCCCCGGCTGGTCTTCGGAGGGGAAACACAAGCCGGCGTCAATCACCAAAATTTGATCGCCGCACTCGAGCGCCAGCATGTTTTTGCCGATCTCACCCAGACCGCCCAAAGGAATAACGGTGCAGGTGTCCCGGCCTTGTTCCCCGGTCTTGGCTGCTTGCAATTCAGACATTTTTCCTGCCTTGGTAGTTTTTAATTTTGTCATTATAGCAAAGATAATCCGGGCCGGGCCAGATAAAAAACCGGGTAAAATCCTCAAGCCGGCAACAGGTCTCATCCTTAAATTAAATGACTATTTAAAGATTTTTCAGGAGCCGGTTTTAGAGACTTGCCGGGATCTGACGCGGCCAAACCGGGCCTGCGGCCGTGAGCGTCAAGGGGCGGGCCTGGAAAACATCACGGGCCGCTTGGCGTACTTCTTCGCGGGTCAAGCGTTCAATGGCGCGCAAGGTCGCGGTCAAACCGGGATGAGCGTGCAAATACATTTCCTGTTGAACCATGCGCCACATATGCGCCGAAGAACTTTCCAAGGAAAGCAGCAGGTTGCCCTTCATCTGTTCGCGCAAATCCGACCATTCCCGCAGGCTGATCAGACGCGTCGCGAGGTCGTGGATTTGGGCTTGAATGACTTCCACAGTTTCTTTAAGTTTGCGCGGATGGCAAGCCGCGTAAACCCCGGCGACGCCCGTATCTTGGTAAAAATCCAGGAACGAATAAACCGAATACGCCAAAGCGCGGCGTTCGCGGACTTCAAAAAAGAGCCGTGAATTGGTGCCGCCGCCGAGCACGTTGGACAACCCCATTAAAGCCAGGCGCCGCGGATCGGAATACGGAAAACTTTGCGTGCCCAAGCACACGTGCACCTGTTCTTGTTTGCGGTCCAAAATCTCAATTTTGGATTGAACCTCCGGTACCCGTGCCCGCGCCAGGGCCGGCGACGCACCCTGCTGCGGCCAATGCGCGAAAAAACGCCCGGCCAAGGTCCGCACCTGCGCGGGATCCACGTTCCCGGCCACGGCCACCAGCATGTTCTCGGGGCGGTAATGCATTTTCCAGAACCGGATCAAATCCGCGCGCGTATGCCTTTTGACTTGGCGCCGAGCGCCGATGATCGGGCGTCCCAAAGCATGTCCCGGCCACAGCGCGCGGGCAAACACATCGTAGACGAGTTCTTCGGGTTCGTCTTCATACATGCGGATTTCTTCATAAATGACCTTCTTCTCTTTTTCCAACAGCCGGGGGGAAAAGGTGGAACGGGCCAGGATATCGGCAATCACATCCATGGCCAAACCCAGATGAGGGGCGGGAACCTTGGCATAAAAAGCCGTACTCTCGCGGCTGGTGAAAGCGTCCAGGGAACCGCCTACGGCGTTGAGCACGCGCGAAAGCTCCCGGGTATCGCGGCGCGGCGTCCCCTGAAAAACCATATGTTCCAGCATATGGCTCAAACCGGCCTGAGCCGCATCTTCCTGTCGCGAACCCGTATTGACCACCACGCCCAGGGAAGCCGAGGTCCGCGCCGGCAGCGCCTGTACCAGCAGGGTAAACCCGTTATCCAGCGAACCGCGGAAAAACTTGTTCATGCGCGCCCGGAAAGCAGGGCCCTGCCGGCCGCGCCCAGGCGCTTTAAGCCTGCCGCATCGGCACCTTCCAAATAAACCCGCGCCACCGGCTCCGTGCCCGAGAGCCGGATTGCCAGCCAGGTGTGATCGTCCAACTCATACTTGAAACCGTCGGTGGTGTCCACGCGCACGACTTTGCGTCCGGCCAGCCGTTCCGGACGGTTTCGGCTCAAGGTTTCGCGCAGGTGTTCACCCTCCGCGGTGGAGGCGAGATGTACGTTGATGCGGTCGCTCAAAATCGTCCGTCCGATCCGGCGGTAAAGCTTTTTCAAAATCTCCCCCAACGTCCGCTTTTCCCGGGCCACCAGTTCGGCCATCAGCAGGCAGGCCAAGACGCCGTCTTTTTCCGGCACGTGACCGGCGATGGTCAACCCGCCGCTCTCTTCACCCCCAGTTAAAAATCCTCCGCGGAGCATGCTTTCGCCGATATACTTGAAACCCACGGGCGTGACCTCCACCGGCAGGTTGTAAAGACCGGCCACCGCGTCCACCAGATGGCTGGAAACCACGGACCGCACCACCCGCCCCGTCCAGCCGCGGTGTTCCACCAGCAGGTATAGGGTCAGCGCCAAAATTTGGTTCGGCGTTAAAAAGGTGCCGTCGGCATCCACCACGCCGAAACGGTCGGCATCCCCGTCCGTGCCCAGGACCAAACGCGACTTGGTCTTCTTCATCAAGGTTGCTGCTTCCTTTAGGTTGGCCGCATCGGGTTCCGGGTTGTTTCCCCCGAAAAACGCGTCGCGCCAATCATGGAGCACGGTGACCCGGCAGCCGGCTTTTTGCAAAGCCACGCTCAAATATCCGCGCCCCGCACCGAAAAGCGGATCCGCCACCAATTTGAGCCGGGCAGCGCGTAAAATCCTGCCCGGAACCATTTTCGTCAGCGCCTTAAAGTAGCTTGGTTTGGGATTAACCGTCGTAATGGCCGCCGGCGTCTGCCCGGCAGGGGCGTTCCCCGCCGTGCCGGATTCCAGGAGCTGGTTGGCCAAGCGCTCAATGGGGGCGATCTCTTCCTTGGTAGCCGGCCCCCCGTGGGCATTTGACCATTTAAAGCCCTGATAGAGGGCGGGATTGTGACTCGCGGTAAAGTTGATGCCCCCGGCCAATTTCAATTCACGAATAACCAAACTCAAGGCCGGCGTGGGTGCGGCTTCATCGGCCACATAAACGCGAATGCCTTCGGAAGAGAGCACTTTGGCCGCAAAATGCGTAAATTCCTCGGCTAAAAAGCGATAATCATGCCCCACCAAAACGCCTTGCGGCGCCAAACCTTTCGCTTTCAAGTGACGGGCCACCGCGCGGGTCAAGGCTTCCACCCGGTCAAACGTGAAACCTTCAGCCATGATGTCGCGCCAACCCGAAGTACCGAAATGAATTTTATACATGACGTCTTAACTCCTTTAATGAATCACTCTGGGGCAAACCCCAAGGCATCGGACAGCTCGCCTCAAGCGGCGGGGCAGGAACGGTCTCGAGGGCCTAAAGAAAATAAACCGCAGGCGCTTTCACCCGTCGGTTTTCCATCTGTAAGCTGCGCTTGCTCCGGCTGAATTCCACGCGGACGAAACTCAACCCTGCCATTCCTGGATCAACTGCAAATATCTCAACGCCAGTTGGTTGGATTCTTCCGGGTGGTTCCCCTCGGCGTAAACATGAAATATCGGCTTGTCCGAGTCGGGAATGACGTTGACCCATGACCTGCCGTGCCAAATCTTCACCCCATCCAAGAGCTGTACATTTTCCGTGCGCGTGGTTTCGATCAACCGGCGCATGATGGTGCCTTTCTTTTCCCATCCGCAGGGCACTTGCCGGTGAACCAAGTGAATCGGCGGTATTTGATCCACCAATTTGGAAAGAGGTTCGCCCGTACCCGCGAGCAATTCCAAGAGCTTGGCCGTGGCCATCATGGCATCAAACGCAGGTTGGAACTCGGGGAAAACATAGCCGCCCCGGGCCTCGCCCACGAAATCCGGCTTGGCATGGGAAGCTTCGTCCAACAAGCTGGCGTAGGTGTTCTTGGTGCGTACCACCTTGCCCTGGTACCACTGGGCCATTTCCTCAATCACGCGGCTGCTGCAGATGGGAACGGCCACCGTAGCCCCGGGTTTGGACTTGAACATCAGCAGCGTCATCAGCGCCAGGGCGTGATCCCCGTCCAGGACGCGCCCCAAGTCGTCGGCGATATAAATTTTTTGCGCCCCGGCGTCCATCATGACGCCCAGATGCGCCTTCAAGGTTCCCACAATTTCACCGAGGCGTTTGATGGAAAAATCAAATTCATCCGCCGTCTTGGTCAGCCGCGTGCCGTCGGGATAGGCGTTCAACCCCACCACCTCGCAGCGCATTTCCCCCAAAACCTGCGGGAAAATCCCCACCGCGCTGCCCCAGGCATAATCGATCACAATGCGGAAATTGGCCCGACGCACGCGTTCGTAGTCCAGGATGCGTTTAAACCCTTCTTCATAATACTCCAAAGCCCGCGGCGGAAACATGATCTCGCCGGATTCTTCCATGGCCACACGCGGAAAATCTTCGCGGAAGAAAAGGTTTTCAATGCCCTTTTCCTTGGCCTGGGAAATCTCCTTGCCTTCAGCGTCGAAGAATTTAATGTCCATCAATTTCGGGTCATAAGGCGATTTGCGCACATGAAAACCGCCGGCCACTTTCAAGGCTCGGATGGCATAGCGCGCCACCGGGATGGGCACCACGCGCAGATCATAGACGTTGATGCCCACCGAGGCCAAACCCGTCATGATGGCGCGGTCGATGATGCGCGACGTCTTATGGTTGTCGCGCGAGGAGAGGACAAAATCGCCCTTGCGCAAAGACGCGCCGTAGGCCGCGCCCAGCTTGGCCGCGAACTCGGGAATGATTTCAATGTTCCCCAATCCGGAAACACCGTAGGCGTCAAACACATGCTTGGACCACCGCTCACCCCAAATCAGCGACGATGAGAGCGTGGTGCCGTCTTCAATAATCTTATACGGCCAAACCTTGACCTCCGCTTTGACCGTGGCGCCCTCACCGATGGTGCAATGGTCCGAAACCACGGCCCCCACGCCGATGTAAACCCGCGCCCCGATGCGGCAATCGTTGCCGATGGTGACTTCCTTCAAGTTGGCGTCATTGCCGATATTGACATTGTCCCAGATGATGGAACCGATGACTTTGGAGTTCTCACCCACGCGGCAGGCCTCCCCCAACACGGAATTGGCCAGGCGCACATGCGGCCCGATCCAGCAATTGTCCCCCAGGATCACGCCGGACTCCAAGACGGCGGTGGGGTCCACATAACAATCCTTGCCGGTCCAAACA
>JAAXVQ010000447.1 GCA_013335425.1 Candidatus Firestoneibacteriota bacterium
ACCGGTCCTCGAACTGCCGACGCCCTTCTTATGAGCCATGGCCTCGTCCTCCTCCGATCGATCAGCGCGCGTTTAGGGCCGCACGATCTCCTTGACGCGGATTTCGGTGAAATCGGTCCGGTGGCCGCGCCGGCGGAGACGCCTGAACAGGAACCGTTGGCGTTGCAGATTCCCGCCGGACGAACTTTCGGCCTGTTTTTTTCGAAGTCGGAAATTTCCAAAGCGGCTGAGGCCCAGGCGTCTCCGGCCGAAGAGAAATTTTCGGAAATCGTCGATGAGGTCTTAACACCGGCGGAAAAAGAACTCCGGGAAAAATCCTTGGACCGCACCGGGAAGGTCCCGGGAAATTACCGCCCCGCGGCGCACCGCGGATTTGTTCAGGACGCCTGGACCAAGTTCCGCATAGAATGGAACGAACGGATTTTCATAGGCTTTATGTTTTATATCGTGGTGTATTTTGCCGTGGGTGTGGCGTATAGCCTGGGGTTGACGGCGCAAGGCGCCGCGTTCGTGGCGGGGCTCTCTCTGTTTACGGGGCCTTTCGCGCCGGTGGTCACGTTGCTTTTTGGAAGCATCGCCACCCTGTTCACCTTCACGGGTTTGGTCCATTTTGTAACCCTGGCCGGGCTGTTTGTGGTTTTTTGGTACTTGAACAAGAAAACCGGCATCAAGAGCATATTTTTTATCGGCCCCCTTTACACATTTGCCAGTTCCTATATAATCCCGTGGCTGCCGCATGAAATTTTTCATATTCTCGCCGCTGTGTTTTTGCTCTACGGCGCCCCGGCGATTTTGATGTTCAGCGACATGGCTTTCGGCCGTTCCTATAAAGCCAATTTGATCTATCAGTATCCGCATTCGAGCCACGAGGAACGTGATTACCTGACCAAACGGCACAACGTCGTGGGGCACTTCAAAAACATCGCCTATCTCAACGAAACCGTCCGCATCATCGTCAACAATATTGAAACTTCCATCAAACAGGCCATCGGCCGATATACCAACCCCATCTCCAACCAGCAGGTGATCATCGGTGATGACGCCAATTTGTTGAGCCCGAAGTTTGCCATTATGGATGAACTCTTAAAACGTTGGTTGCCGGTTTACAACCGCAACCGCGAGTCCGTTTGTCAGGCGGCCACGGCCGTAAAGGAGAACATGCTTTCCCTGCTGGGGCCGGAGCACAATCCCACCAAAGCCACTTTGAAAAACGCCGCCAAAAAAGCCGCGGTTTTTTATATGGCCCTGGCGCAAAAACACCGCGAGTATGGAGAAAATCTGGGGCAGTTGGCCTACATGCAGGCCAACGGCGGCGGAATCAACAATGACGAAAAAGCCAGGGAAAAAGCCGCCCGGGTTTTCGCGGAGCAAATGATTTTAAATCAAGTGACCGCCACCCGGGCTTTTCTGGATCAACATGGCGGGACGGTGGCGGCCGTCAACCCGGAGTCCAAACGGAAATTGGAATCCTTGGTCGCCCGGCTGGAGGGGGAGATTAAGGCAGTGGCCGTGCAGGGCCGGGCCAATATTGGCCCGGAGATCAAAGGCCTTTATCATGAATTGCTGGCTGTTTACCAACAAGCCATTCCGGCTCTCCAAAAACCGCTCGCCCAACTCATCAGCGGATTTATCTATAACGACGGCAAGTATTTTGTGGGGCACGGACAACGCCTGAACGACTTATTTAAAAATGAATTTACCTCCCTGGTCGACAAAGCGCTTTTAGATCGTGCTGTGGATGAGTTGAGCTGGGTTATTAAGAACAAATACGAAGCGATCATGACCGGAGATATCGTAAACGGGAAGCAATCGCAATTTATCCGGACGGCACTGGAAGTCATGGATCAGCTCAAGGACCAGGAATCCAAAACCCATTTGGCGGAGGGGTTGTTTGAAAATTTTGTCAATCCCGCCCTTTCGGATCTATTTTCCCAGAAGCAATTGGCACAGGAGCGGTTTGTTGAGCTGGCCGGTCAATGGGGGATCACGCCCCAGCAGCTGAAGGATGCCGGGAAAATCACCCCGGGAGGCGAAGCGGAGGAGGTTAAAGGCATAACCTTCAAAGAAATTCTCCGGCAGACGCAGGAGGCGATGGACGGTTTTTCGGGCAATGAGACCCAGGCGGAAAACATCGTTTCCCTGCTCAAGGACATGACGCGGAAAGTGCCTTCCTTGGAGGCCGGCC
>JAAXVQ010000093.1 GCA_013335425.1 Candidatus Firestoneibacteriota bacterium
CCTTAAACGGGCTGAACCTGGGGCTGGGGTTCCGCATTTCGGATTACAGCGTGGATTACGCTTATCAGCCGTTTGGAGACTTGGGTGACGTGCATAGGCTGACGGTCTCTCTGCCTTTCGGCCGGAGCGTTTCCGAAGAACAGAACCTGTTGGCCAAACTGGAAAAGCAGGTAAAAGACAAGCAAAGAAACATCTTCAAAAACCTGGTGGGCGAAGGCGATGTTTGGCTGGCCAAGGGCAACTTCGAAAAAGCCGCCGCGATTTACGCCCACGCTTTCGGCGTCAATCCCGACGACGCCGCACTGAAGAAAAAAATCCGTGACACGGAAACGCTGTTTAAAAAACAACAGGCTGCCGAAAAATTTGAACGCGGACAAAAAGCCTTCGACGAACGTGATTACCTGACCGCTTTGGTCGAATTCAGCAAAGCCTTGGAACTCAATCCCGGCATGACCGCGGCCAAACGCCTGGCGGAAGCCGCCAATCAAAAGATGTCCTCAGAAAAGCTCTCCGGCGAAACGAACAAAAACAAGCAGCTTATCGAGCAATATTTCCAACAAGGCTTGCTCAGCCTGCAGAAGAGCAAATATGCCCAAGCTTTGGAAACCTGGAAAAAAATACTGGCCTTGGACCCCAACAACAGCCGGGTTTCGCAGTATCTGCGCATCACACGGACCAAACTGGATGAACTCACCCAAGATTTGCTCAAATTGGCCGACCGTGATTGGGAAAACGGGCAGTCTCTGGAAGCCGTAAAAAAATGGCGTCATGTGCTGGAACTTCAACCCGAGCAAGCCCAGGCCTCGGCCCGCCTCAGCGCCCACAAAGCCGTTCTGCAGGAACTTATGGACGAGAACTACCGCCTGGGCATTGAACAATATATCCAAAACAATTTACCCGCCGCCATGGCTTATTGGCAAAACGTGCTGGTCATAGACCCGGGCAATGCCAAAGCCCTCAAACACCTGGAACATGCCGGCAATAAGCAGCAGGAGTTGGAAGCGATTAAATAAGCTATCCGCCCAAACCAACTAAATCGAGACCAATAAATTCAATCCCAGCCATGGACCAACTCAATCAATCCCACTGAAAGCCGGGCATTGCCCAAAAGAACTCTGGTGAAAATGGTCCGTTTTCACGGATCAAATAATCGCAGTAATTGGAATAATTGGCTAGGCCATTTTATTGAACCCAACACCCAAGCGCCGCAATTTTCTTTCATACTGCTTATTTTCCAGTTCCGGTGTTAAATTGAAATCATCGCCGTGACTGTGGAGTTTCCAAAGCCTTCCCAAAACCTCCAGGGACCATTCCGGAATCTCCAGTTCAGCTTGACGCTCTACTTTGTACGCTGGAGCAAACAAGATCAACTTTCCGAGCGACCCCATTTCCAGCTTATCGAAAATCCTCGAATTGGCGAACCACTGATTGAGCGCTTCCAAGGCTGCATCATAATCAGTTTGAAACAACACCAAAGCACCCGCAGCTGTCGCATCTCCGGTGCGTGCCATTTTTTTCAATTTCTCCAGTTTAGCCGCTTGATATTTCAGCATTCGAATGCCCACCCGAGCCATTTGCTGGTTGTTGAGCGCATTGGGATTGGCAGTCCAAACAGCGTGGGTTTGGGCCAACTTGTTTTCCGCATTCAAATGTTTTTCAAAAAAAACGCTGTCCCGTAAATATTTCGCTATCGCTTCCTTAAAGTCGCTATGCATTTTAAGCAACGGTAATGGTTGTACTTGCTCGGATACCCAACTGACGGAAATGGGCTTGCGGGATTTTGCCATTTCCACAATTTCCCGCGCGCTGTTGCCGAAAATTTTTCCCAAGACAGGCTTGGGTACCTGCAATGGAATCCTATCGTGGTTGAAATTTTCCAGGATATCCACCCTGCCGTTTAACGCAGCTCCCACAAATTTCGTAATATCCTCACCCACCACCGTGGTCAACACGCTGTCTTCGGGCAAAGCGATTTTTACCAGTAAGGCCTGCACCTGAGCGTTTTGCAACTTCGTGGGTGCCGCGGCACGCAGGAACGTCAACAAGATTTCAAGATTAGCGCGGATAGGGTTATCCCCCTCCCTCGCCTTTTCAATAAGGCCCAGAAGCAAAGTTTGGTCAATAAGCAGCCTGCTCATGAGTACCAAATTGTCCGCTTTGACTTCGACCAGGTCGTCACCCGTCACTTCCTTTAAAATTTCCGGCGCTTCCCTCAAATGCTCTGCCTTCGGCAGCTTACCCTCTTTGCTCAGCAGTATCAGATTGGCTAAAAATTGATGCTCCACGCCATAACGCAAAGGATTCTTGTCTGTGTGCGCTTCCTTAATTTCCGTTTGCAGCCGTTCCATGACCATCCTTAAAAACTTATCTTCAATTTTGTTTTTGTCCGTCAGCAGCAATGCTTGTACAAACAGCTCCGGGGTAGGCACTTGGCCGTCTTGACGCAAAAATTCAAACTTAGGTTCAATCGCCTGCCATAAAGTTTGCCCTGCGGGGTTTAACGCCTCACGAAAGGATTCCAGCAGCATCCCCAGTTGCACACCGGGCAAGCCGAGATTGCGCCCGCCGACGGGTTTATAGAAAGCCTGCATAGGCCGGCCTTTACGTTTGATTTCTCCCAGAGTAAGTTTTTGGATTTTTCCGCTCTGTTCATGCTCCAACACGGGTATTTCATCCTCCGCCGGCTCGGTGGATTCCAGGATATCCCGTTCAACCTGATCCAAGGCCGCATGAACCCGGATAATAAAAAAGGGGGTTAAAAGTCGCCGGTATAAACGTTGAACCGAATTAAGTTCATGGGTGGGTTTTGCAAACAGCCCGAACCATTTCCCGGAAAAGGTTAAGACCAGCCCCGTATTTTGTGTGCTTAAATCAGATGACTTCAAGTTCGTCCGCAAACCGGCGTATTCGACTTTAAAGGCTTCCCCAACCTGGACAGCCACATGTTTCGACAGATAAGAGATATCTTGCCGCAACTCGAACAATTTATGACTGCGCAGGCACTCCCACAGCGGGCTTTCCAGGGGTTCACCAAATTCCGTTTTCACCAGATTTTCCAAAAGGACCGGCGAGGGCTTTGAAACGAGGTACTGCTCATAGGCCTGAGCCAGGGCATTTACTTTCGATAGCATGCCTTCACCACGTCCCGTTCCCAACGCATCCAGATAATTACACGCCAACAACAGGCGCATGACTTCATGCGGATTCAGCTCCAGGTTAATGTCCCGGAGAAAATCATCCATTTTCTCCGGGGTCAACGCCGCGGGCGTCAGACTGTAGGTCCGGCCATGCAAACGTATGACCTCCGTCAGCAATTCCCGATCGGGCAATCCCTTGGCCAAATTCTCGTCCTGAGCGATTAAAGCAGCGGAAAAAGCTTCATGCCCCGGATAGACCTGCAGCCTTTGTCCGTTTTCCTCAACTTCCATAGCAGGTGATATTTTTTTTCCCAAATCATGCAGGAGGATAAATTGTTTGAAAAATTCCCTTCTGGCGCGGTTTTGAAGCAAGGAAAGCGTTTTCCCGGGTATATCAAACCGACCGGGAGAAAACAAAACCGCGGTCATGGCACGCAAATGATCTTCCAGTACCCGACCTTCAGTGTGATATTCCAAGGGATAATTGCCAATTTTTTCAAAGCCCAGATAGGCAAGCGGCAAACCGGCAAGCATTTTTTTTATTTCAGAAAATGAATCAGCTTGCGGCTTATGATTGGGGTTTTTTTTACTTTCCGCGATGATGCGTACGCCCCGCACCAGTATGGAAATTTGCGGCCATAGGGTCTTCGCTAAAGGCGTCGAACCAATGATGATAAAAAGAGTCCCCGCCCAAGGAAATGCCGGAAACAGTACGACGCCGGCACCGAAAGCCGTTACCGCCGCCCCTAACAGAACCCAACTGTGCGGCTTAAGCCGCACAGTTTTTCTCAGGGCGGTCTGCAGCCCTTCACCGATTTTTTCCAGAAAATTCGACCCGATATTAAAGCCGATTCCGGTTTCCATCACCTTTTTCCGTAACGCATCCCTTTTCACCGGGTCCGGTTGTGGTGCCAACAGCAGGGTTTCGCGCCCTTGATCAATAAACCGAGCCACGCTGCCGGCGAGAACCGTTCTTTGCGTTTGAGGCCTAAGGACCAGATCATATTTCACCAGACTGTTGATTTCGCAAGGAATCCACCAAACAGTCCGGTCGGTGTTGTGTTCCACCGCCTCCCAAGCCACTTGAAACGACGCATTGGCACCCGGATACTGTGCCAGCAATTGCTCAAACGCTTTTTTTAGGGTTTCTTTCGAAGCTTGCGTCTTGAGTTCCTCCGCCAATAGCAGAGCATGCACCGCGGCCTGCAGACTTTCCACGCCCAACCTAACCAAAGGCGGCATGACCTTTAAATCAGGCATATCCCGGGTGTTTTCGTTTTCCTGCTGAAGGGGTCGAAAATGCAAAATATTTTGATTTTCGGAGAGCAGCTTTTCCAGGGGTGTCTTGCGGTTGCGCAACAAGGTGAAATACGGGTTGATCAGATCCGGATGAGTAACCTTCGGTTGGATGGACAAGTAAGAAACGCCCTGGGCTTTGAGTTTGGCCAGCACTGCGTCCGTGTGAAAACCGCCGGTTATCAGAACCGCCATCTCCACTTTATGCTTTTGCATCCGCTGGAGCGCTTTCTCCACAAACACGCCGCTGCGGCGGTCGGCAAATTCGTAAAACCGCGCGGCTTTTTCCAGATATCCGTCGAGGGCATAAAGATCCGGCTCCACCATTTCCGAGGCTTTGCGTCCATGCGCCCGGATGAACTGAGCAAACCGTTCCACCCCATAGGCAGCAGAGTCTTTAAAATAGGCCTGGAGCTCGCCGGGAGTCGCCGAAACGGAGAGTATTTTCTCCATCACATCCAACTCATATTCCAAGCGGTCCAACTCACGCTGGACCGGGGTCGTATAAAGCCGCTCACGGACATCCCGGTCCAAATGTTCCAGTTCTTCAAAAACCGCGTCCGATTCCAATCTCAGGGCGGCTGCCGACAGGTGCGACGCATAAAGGGTTGCATTCGGATAAGGGGCGAGGGAAACGCTTTTTTTACGGGCCAAGGCGCACAACTCCGCCGCATATTTAAGCGTAGGTATCTCGCCTTCCCGGTTCGCGCGCTTGAACCCCTCGAGTTTAAGCAAGGCAGCATTGTAAATGAACGGTTGCAGCTCCCTTAGAGCCTCGCGCAGGTCATAGATGTACCCCTGGCTTTCGTCATTTAAAAACTCACCCACCAGTTCCCGGCTGCTTTGATACAAGCGCGCATCTTCAACGCCTTCTAAGTCGACCTTATGCCTGCCCGTGGACGCATAAAACTCGTCCCCGCCCATTTTCCCCTGTTTCATAAAAAAACGCCCCACCGCTTCCTTCACGCTCTGCCGAGGACACGTTGCCAAGTACGTCACGTTTACCGGCAGCGAGGCACCTTCCACGGTCACCAACTTCAACCCATTTCGCTGCGCCAGGCGGTCAATGATTTTGGCAATGTTGTCTTGAACCTCATAATTGCAATGCAGGTCCTGGATATGGATGACAACCCGATTCCCGCCTTGAAACGCAGCCCGGACGCTGCCCAAAGCTTCAGGAACAGCAACGGTTTGACGACCGAAAATAAATCCCTGCCCCGCCGTCTGGTAAGCCGCACCATCAAAAGCCCAAGTGAAATTGGGCATGATGAAAGAAGCGGCTACTGCCAATACAGTCGCTTTGAACCCCAATCCCCGCCGCCGCGGCAATAGTTCAATTTTCTTTTTAATCATATCGCCTTTTTAACCTTAAAATTTCATTGTGCCATCAAGGCAGCCGCAATAAATCCAATAGTCGCAACAAAATGCCAGCTTGTCATCTTAGGTTAAACTATATCATGTCATTCTTCGTTTTACAAATAACCTTGAAAAATTTATATAATAATAACCGTGTCTCATTTTGGAACACTTTTTCATTATTTTGCTATTCAATCTTGTTTGGAGAGTTCTAGAATTCCGCTTGGACTTATGCCGCCAACTTTACTGCCACAACACACCCGCCTTAATCGCAGGGCGGCCAAGGAAATGATCTGTTGAAACGTGGGAAATTCCGGATAAAATCCAAAGAGTTGCCAAAAATCGAAAACGGTGTTGCAAAACCAATGGTCTTTGAGGGCCACAACAGCAGGTGGGAACTAACATCCATTCGGCACCGCCCCGGGACAGGAAATCTCCTGTCCCGGGGCAGCACACCGATTGCTCTGGTCGAATCCGAGGCGAGTTTAGGCCGCCGACTCGACTCTGAAATTTCTCAGACGCTTCTCCCTAAGTTTCTGATCCAAATCATCATTGATGGTAAACTCGCCGCCATGCTTTTCCCACAACCAAGCACAGGCCAAGGTGCCGCCCAGGCTAAGAACAGGCACGACAATTTCCTTCGCTTCCGCGCCGCGGGTAGTTTTCCCGAGCGTTTCCCCAAGCGTAATCTTATCACCCACAAGTTTAGACTCACGATAGAACTCAAAGAGCCTCTCCAAGGCTTGATCGTAAATCGCCTGCGCGTCTACTTTCACCTGACCGGTTTTACCCTCCACCTGACGAGCCTGATACTTCATGATTTTAATGCCCACGCGTATAAGCTTCTGCCGGTTAAGATCGCTGGGAACAGCTTTAAAAGCGGCATGGGCTTGGGCAAAAGGTTCGGCAGCCGATAAGAACGGCGCGAAGAAGTTAAAGCCGCCCTTCACCAAAGGCGAATAGACTTCTTCCTGGAAATCCCGATGCTCAGCCAAGAGAGGACGTACTTGCCCTTTGTACCAGGTAAAAGGCAACGCCTGCCGGTTTTTCCCAAACATTTCAATCGCCTGAACATTCCTGGCAAACAGGTGACCTTGCATGGGCGTGGCGACCTGAACCGTCTGCTTGCCGAAACTCACCGACGTGGATTCCACACGCCCCGTGGTGAAGGCACCGACATATTTGGAAACTTCCGTCTCTTCACCCAGCGAGGCGGCATACACCTCGTTTTCAGACAATGCGCTGAGCTCAAACATCCGTTGCAGTTGGTTGCCCAGCGTGGTGCTGAGGGTCTGGGTTTGCGTTTGATTCAGGATATTTTCCAAAAGCGCCAAATTATCCCGCATCAACAGAGACAGGTTGGGTTGGCGCTCCGCATGCTTTTTCAACTCCGCCATGGCTTCATGAACGGTATTTTGCCCTTCGGAAGTACCTAAAAACAAGATGGGGTTCGCTTCCTGTTTCGGGCCTTCCGAGGAAATACGTTCATGCGGGGTTTTTAATTGTTCCAATTGGCTGCGCAGGATCAAGTCCGCAGCGAACTGATTTTCCACCTCCAACCG
>JAAXVQ010000448.1 GCA_013335425.1 Candidatus Firestoneibacteriota bacterium
TGCCTGACACCTTCCAAGGCAGCTATCTCAGCTTGGTTATACCGTCTATGGTATGTACCACCGGCCTGGACTTCTACCCATAGCATGTCCTTAAAACAGTTTAATAATTTTGCCGGTTCCTTGTGTTGAAATGACACAAAAACCTTGAAATAAAACCTTAATCATTTCTTTTCCGAAAATTTGAAAAATGCAACAAACGCTGCTATTCTTTAATAAACATTAAATTGTTTGGAGTGCCAACGGATGATCGTCAGTGATCTATTTTCAATCAGCTCATGGAAAAAGCCCGGTCGGCAAAGCCTAACTAAAACTTTGGCTTTGTTGATCGTGTTTTCGTTTGTGCTCCCCGGTCTAACCTGGGCTTTTTCTTCCACCGCCAACCCATTAACTTCGCCGGCCGTGGCGCTTCGGCCGCCGGCTATCAGCATACCCGCCAAACTGGGCACCATCACCCAAAGCTTTCTGGGCGGCGACAAGACCATCATCTTCATCCAGGATCTGCATTGTAATTATGAAGTCCAAAAAAATATTGCCGGTATCATTGACCGGGCCGCGAAGGAATACGGGGTAGAGACCGTAGGCGTGGAAGGCGCGTGGCTGCCGGTGCATGTGGAGCAACTGGCCCAGGTGCCGTTGGCCTGGGCGCGGGAAGAGATCGGCGACTATTTGCTAAAAGCCGGAAAAATCACCGGTTCGGAATGGTTGGCGGCAACCGGGCAAAAAAAACTCGACTTGGCGGGGATTGAAGACGAAACCATGTACGCGAGCAGCCTGAAGCAGGCGCAATCCCTGCTCAACAGTGAAAGCCAGGGTTGCCTGCTGGATCTGAGGGAGGGGCTGCAGGCTGCTCAGGACCAAGTGTATTCGCCGGAATTGCTGGCTTTGGAAAAATCCAAGCGAGCCTTTCGCGAAGGTAAACTGAGCTTGTTGCAATATGCCTTGAAACTCAGGAAAAGAGCCGGTTCTCAGGGACTTGGCTTGGAAGGGTTCCCCAACTTAGCGCAGTATTTGTCTTTGAACCGGGACAACCTGGACGAGCGGGTGGACGCGGACGGGCTCTTTCGGGAGTTGGAAGTGTTGGAGCAAACCTTGAGGCAATCCATGCTCCGCACTCAGGCGCAAAGCGAGTTGTCCGGGGTGGAAGATCGTCTCAATAGGTTGGAGCGCGTGCTGAACATCTCCGCGACGCAGGAAGATTTGGCGGACGTGGAAAAGAACACCGGCGAATATTCCGTCGCAGCGTTGTCCGGCACGATCCAAACCGCGGCAAGAAGCGAAGCCGGGAGTTTGGACCCTGAGGTCTCGGCATTGGACGAATACCTGTCGCAGGCGCGGGCGTTTTATGGGCTGGCGGACCGGCGGAGCCAGGTGTTTGTGGAAAAATTGTTGCGGCGGATGGAGCAACGCAAAACTTCGATTGCGGTTATGGTGACCGGCGGCTTCCATACCGACAAAATTCAGGCCGAGTTTAAAGCGCGCAGGATTTCGTATGTATGCGTGCGGCCGAAGATCACCCACCAGGACGTGGCCAATCCGTATTTTGACCTGTTGCGCAACCGTCCGACGCCGCTGGATAAACTGCTGGAGAAGACCCAGAACATTCTGGCCGTGGCCACCAATTTCCGGCAGGGCGAAACTGCCGTGCAAATCAAGCTCAGTCAGCAGTCGCGCAATGTCTTGAAGCTGGAAAAGACCATTGAAATATTGTCGGGCGTGATGAAAGCAATCGAGAAAAACGTTCAGCCTCGGGTAAGCAATCCAAAATTGGCCGTCTTGCTGCAACAATTGAAAGAGAATCCAGAAGCACCGCTTATCGTGGAAATGGGCAAACTCTCCGCAGTTTTATTCAGACCCGGGACGCAGGTGCCGTTTACCGGCATTCGGCCGGTTGAAATTCAAACGATGCGCGGCTGGCAGGTGGCGTTTTTGGAGACGCAGACGCTCATGGAACAGCAGGGTCAATTAGTTGGCGCAGGCAGGTACTCGCTTAAAGCGTTTAGCCGCATGTTGCGCACAAGTTTTCGCGAAAAATACGGGCCATTGGCTTTAAAGTTCTGGCAGGGCGTCGGGAATCAAGTTGAAAATTCATATCAGCAATTTTTGTCTTTTTGGAATAACCACGGAAACCTGAGTGCCGCGTTGAAAGTGGTGGCGGCGCTGATCCTTCCCGGAGCC
>JAAXVQ010000449.1 GCA_013335425.1 Candidatus Firestoneibacteriota bacterium
CACGAAGAAGCCCTGCTGCACATCGCCGGGCGGCAGGGCTTCTTCGTGATTGCCCCGCACTGTCAGCGCGCATTGCGCCCGCACCAAGTCCAGACAAGCCCGGGGGTCCGCACCATAACCCACCACGTCTCCCAGGCAATAGACCGCATCCGCACCCGTTGCCCGAATGTCGGCCAACACGGCTTGCAGCGCTTCCAAATTGCCATGGATGTCCGAAATCACGGCCATGCGCATACGGGTTTTCTCCTGGGGAATCTCTCGCGGGCCGGGCGCGCTCGCGCTGCTTAGATCCGAACCGCCAACAAAGTTTCCTCGCTCAAAGCCGATGCTGAAACGATCTGCAAGCCGTCTGTTGTATGCCATTCAAGGGCTACGACTTCCCCCCGGGGCGCATCCGAATAGCGCGCCACGGCGCGCCACAGAAACTCGCGACCGGCGGCGTCCTCGGGGTGCGAGAGCAAACCCACGGGCCCTTTGCAGGTTTGGGGAAACGCCATGCCCCATTCCCCGCGCGCTTGTTCCAGCCAGTCATTTTCACTTTCGCTGCGCCCCACGATCACCTTGGCGCCCGAAGCCAGGCGAAAGTGCCGCCCCAAACGCAGCCGGGTAATGTCCTCATGGCCGATCTTTTTGTCCGCTTCCCAATGTTTCCGAAAATCCGCGAAACGTCCGGCAAAATGCGCTTCCGCCAGGACGCAACCGCCGGCCGGCTGGGCGTACTCTACGATCCCCAGCTTTTCAGCCAAGGCCATTTGCGGCTTGCGCGTGCGCCCGGAAAAACCCAAGAGCCGTTCCCGAGCGATCAGGCCTTCGCGTTCGGCGCGGATGGGCGCCAGGCACAAAGCCGACAAGGGGCGCAGCAGGATGTCCTGACAACCGGAAAAACGTTCGATCACATCGAGTGCGGAACGGTTCTGCGACATGGGGCGCTGACCGGCGACTTCCCCGGTAATGATAAAATCGCCGCCGAGCTCCAACAAACGCTGCCGGGCGCGGCGTAAGAAAAGGATTTTACAGTCGATGCAGGGATTGACGTGCGCCCCGTAGCCGTGCGGCGGGTGCAGCAGCATGGAGAGGTAATCGCGGGAAACATCGATGATCTCCAAAGGCACGCCGGCCTGAGCTGCCACGTTTTCCGCGCGCGCCACCCAGGGATGCACGCTCCCTGCGGCATCCGTGCGCGTCCCCGGTGCACCCAAGTGAAAAAAGCCGGAGTCGAACGTCACCCCGGTGACGTCCACGCCCAAGTCGCGCACCACGCGCGCGGCCAGCAGACTGTCGAGCCCTCCGGAAAGCAAAGCCAAAGCTTTGGGTACGCGCTGCATTTTAGACCCACTCTCGGCTGAAAATATTTTTATTCCCATAAAAAAAAACGGCATGGCGTTGCCGCCATGCCGGAGATGCTAACGAACTAATCCTTAATGATGATGGCTTCGGCCGGGCAGCCGGTCGCGGCGTCCTTGGCCTTGGCGGCCAGATCGCCGGCGGGTGATTCAACCAGAACTTTGGCCAAGCCGTCGTCACCCATGGCAAACACTTCCGGTACATCCGAAAAACACAGGCTGCAACCGGTGCAGAGCGTGGCGTCAATGGTTACCTTCATGAGCTTTTTTCCTCCTTTTTCAGGGATAGACCCAAAAACAACTTGATGCCGTTCTCGATTTTTTGCATGTCGACCACCGTATTCCGGCAGGGTCCTTCGGGACGCCGGTTGGCGAAAGCCAATATCGGCACCCGGCCTTTCACATCGTTTACTCCCGCGAGCAGATCCCGTTCGCAGGCCACGGCCAGCACGCCCTGGGGGCGCAGCTTGCCGATGGCGCGCCGGGCTTCGGTACCCCCGGTCACGATCATTTGGGTGAACCCATAGTGCGCCTTGAGGGCGCCCAGCGCTTGGAACACTTCGCGGCTCAAGCAGCGGGGCACCAACACCAAAAGTTTCTCGCGTTGGGAAACCGGCGGCGGCAGCACTTCCAGGCGGTTATGCACCAGCATAAAAGCATGGCTGACCCGGTCGCGTCCGATCCCCAACCACCCGCCCAGGGTCATGACCGGGCTCACAATCCACGCCAAGCCGCCGAGTCGCCGCACCAATCGGTTCAAAGTCCGCGGTCCGCTTCCCCCCCAGGCCAAAAGCACGGCAGTATACCAGATTCCCAGGTAGGCTGTCCAGA
>JAAXVQ010000094.1 GCA_013335425.1 Candidatus Firestoneibacteriota bacterium
GTGGATGCGGAAAAAATCATTCTTCCCCGCCTGCCCAAAAGCGCCGGACATATTCCCGAAACCCTCCAGTGCGCCCTGGTGGTCTCGGACCCGGCCACGGGTGAAATCCGGGCCATGATCGGCGGGCGAAATTTCCAGGAAAGCAAGTTCAACCGCGCGGTCCAAGCCCAGCGCCAGCCGGGTTCGGCCTTCAAGCCCTTCATCTACGCCACGGCTTTTGCCAAAGGTTTTACCCAGGCCGATCTGATCCTGGACGCCCCCGTAGTGTTTAAAACCGATCAAGGGCGCGTTTGGAAGCCGGAAAATTTCTCGAGCAAGTTTGAGGGTATGACTTGCCTGCGCAGCGCCCTGACGCATTCGCGCAACATTGTTTCCGTCAAGCTGCTGGACAAGGTGGGCATCGACAACGTGATCGAAACCGCGCACCGCATGGGCGTCGCCTCCGTGCTCAACCCCTTCCTGACGCTTGCCCTGGGCGCTTCGGAAGTGAACCTGCTGGAGCTGGTCTCGGCCTACGGCACGCTGCCCAACCACGGCATCCACGCCGAACCTTTGGGCATTGTGCGCGTGGAGGACGCCGAGGGCGGGGTGTTGGAGGAAAACGCCTCCTTTAAACAGGAGGGGCTCGACGAAACCACGGCGTATGTTCTGACGGACGTCATGGAAAACGTCATCAACGCGGGCACGGCTTATACCATCCGCAATCTGGGTTTCAGATACCCGGCTGCCGGCAAAACGGGCACCACCAATGATTATACCGACGCTTGGTTCATCGGCTTCACCACCGAGTACGTGGCCGGCGTGTGGCTGGGGCTGGACTCGCATCGCAGCCTGGGACGCGGCGTCACCGGGGGCATGGTGGCCGCGCCGATCTGGGCCCGGTTGATGAAAAAAATCTACGCCACCCGCGCGCCCGCGGCTTTTGAAAAACCCAACACCGTGATCAACGTCGCCTTCTGCCGGACCTCGGGGCTGCTGGCCAACCCCGAATGCGGAAAATTCACGGCCCTGGGCGCGTTTGCCGTGGGCACGGCCCCCACCAAGCATTGCGATCTGCATCTGGCCGAGACCGACCCCAATGCCCTCGCGAACGTGAACCTCAACCTGTCTCCGGACATGCTGGAACTGCAGTCCAATTCCTCGGCGGCCGTGGGCCTGAAACTCAAAACGCTTAAGAAAGGCGACTTGGACACCGAGGAGCGCGACAGCGAGAAACCCGACGACCGCGCCTTGAACGACAACGGGGAAGCGGTTTCCACCAAACCCGGCGCCAAGCCCGCGCCTTCCCAAAACCCGCCTGCCGCCCCCCGGCAGGAACCGCCCATGCTCTAAACCGCCGGAACCTTAACGAATGATGGCCATTCGCTTGCTGAGTCTCCGCTCTCCGTTTTCATCCGCAACCCGAACCAACAGGAAATAAATACCCGCAGCCAATCGGCTCGTCGAAACATCCGCGTAAGCCACCCCGCCGTTGCAGTAAGGCGTCTCGCTCAACGTCAACACCCGTTCTCCCCGAACATTGTAAACCTCGGCCGTAAGACGCCCGAACCCCGCGAGGCGAAACGCCAAGCGCACATGATCCCGCCCGGGTTGCGGGTAAACGAGCAGCTCCCCGGCGCTAAGTACCAAAGGCGTATACGTGGCCGACGGCGTGGCCGTAGGTGTCATGGTGGGCGTGCAGGTGGAGGTGGGGGAAATGGTGGCGGTTTGCGTAATCGTCGGCGTGGGCGTGATGCTGGGCGAAATCGTGGCCGTAGGCGAAACGGTGGCGGTTTGGGTAATCGTCGCTGTGGGCGTGATGGTGGGTGAGCTGGTGGCGGTGGGAGAGATCGTCGGGGTTTGGAAATCGGACAGAGAAGCGGCCACATTGATCCGCCCTGCGCCCACCCAACTGGCGGGCTGGGCTTGGGGATTTTCACAATGACTCGTCAGCAGGGCCAACACCTCGGACTGCGTGCGCAAGGGGTTTTGCAGCAACAGCAGCGCGGCTGCGGCAGACACCTGGGGCGCAGCCATGGACGTGCCGGACTTGGGTCCGAAAGCGCTGCCTAAAATCGTGCTGTAAACCCCGCCGTCGTTTCCGCGCGTGGTGACATTGCCGGAAACATTTTGATCATATCCGCCCGGAGCCGAGAGCGTGATTTTACCCAAACCGTAGTTGGAATAATAGGTGGCATAATCCTGGGAGTTGGTGGCCGCCACACATATCACATGGTTGTACAAAGCCGGATAAACCGGATTCGTAATCAGGTTCAAGGAGTTGTTCCCGGCTGAGGCCACCAGCACGCAACCATGAGCATAGGCATAATCGCAGGCTGAACTCTCCAGCGAGGAATTGTTGCTCCCGCCGAAACTCATGCTGATGACACGGGCCCCATGATCGGCGGCCCATTGAATGCCGGCGGCAATGTTCGCGCTCGTGCCGTTGCCTTGATAATCCAAAACCTTGACGGGCATAACAACAACCTTGTCTGAAAAAGCCGCCCCTAGGGTTCCCTGGCTGTTGTTGCCCGCGGCCGCCACCAAACCTGCCGTGTGCGTCCCATGTCCGTCGTCGTCCTGCGGCGGGCTGGTGGGGGTGATGGCATTGTAACCCGGGATCAGACGTGACGAAAGGTCGGTGTGCGTCAAATCCACCCCTGTGTCCACCACGGCCACAACGACGGGTCCGGCTGTGAAATAATTGGCCTGGGAAAACGCCTGGTCCGCGTGGATGCGGTTGAACCACCATAAGACTTCGGCTTGATAAAGCAGATCATTGGGCGCGGCATAGGCCGCATAGGTGGTCGAGATGGCGTCATGGACATGCCGCAGATAATTGGGTTCCGCCGCTTCCACCGCTGCGTTGCCGACAAACTCGGACAGTGCTTGCGCCACGCTTTTCCCTTCAGGCAGTTGCACCCGCTGCCAACCAAAGCGTTCCATGCCCACGGGTTGCGTTTTAAAAAAAGCATGCACCCCGGATAAAGCTTCCGCCCGCGTGGAGACTTGAACGCCGATCTGATTTTTCAGACCACCTTGCGTTGCGGTTGTGAAGACGGGTTTGAACTTAACTAAGATTTCGCCGGGGTGGTAAAGATGGCGTTCCGACGCAACCTGACCCGCTGTTTCCTTGGCCGGGTCGGGCGAGCCCCAGGCAGGCAAAACCGCCCACCCCAGGCAGGCGGATATCCCCAGGACCTGTAAAAGTCGAACAGCTCGGTGTTTGAGCCCTGAACACCCGATGGGGTACATTTCGCCTTTCTTCCTGCCTGAACATTAACCCGCCGGCATTTTCCCATCAAAGCATCAGAGGGGCAATTATTTTTTGCAACCTTTAAGAACTTGCTCCGCTGCCAAACATGTCCAACTCATGAGTTACCTTTGTGTCCGGAGAATTGCAGCTAAAGAAGCCTTAAATTAATTTTTATGGTGGCTGGATGACTTGGCGATGACCGGGCTCGCGCTCTTAACCATCAGATTTTAATTCGGGTTGAAAAAAACTTCCGGGTTGCCTGCTAGCCGATGATTTCGGAAAAATCCTTTACCCGGATGCCGCGGGCGCGTCCGGCTTTTTCCAGGTTGTGCAGGCAGATGGGACACAGCACGGCAACCGTGTCGCAGCCGCGCGCGGCCAATTGATTTATGCGCTCGGCGGCCACGGTTTCGGCTTTGTGCGGGTAGAGGGACTCGGCGGGGCCGCCGCAGCAGTGGGTGGCCGCCCCGGCATGATCGGGGGAATCCACCAGCGGTCCTTTGGCCAGGACGGCCCGCGGCTGTGCGCTCACTTGCAGGGTCCGGGCATAGATGCAGGAATCATGCAGGGTCACGGCTTCGGTCAGAGCCTGCGGGGGCGTCCAACCGCTCTCGGCCAAAACCTCCAAATAACTTTTCACTTCAAGCTGAAAACCGGGCACGACTTTGGGGTAAACTTCCCGCAGCATTTCGGTGGTATGCGGGTCCACGGTGATGACGCTGCGTACGCCGTGCTTTTGAAACATGGCCCAGACGCGCTGAGCGTGCTTTTTGAAAACCTCATCCAGACCGAGGTCATAAACCAGCGCGCCCGTGTAAAGTTCCTTTTCATACAAATAACCGAACTGGATTCCGGCCTGACGGAGGCTTTGAGCGATTTTTTTTAAGCGCAAATCGTACTGCGCCTGCTGACGCCCTGACGGCCAAGTCAAAAAAAACGACAGGTTGACGAAACGGTTGAAAAAGCGCCCCCAGCCCATCAGACGAGTCACGGGTGTGTCGGCCATCAGGCCTAAGCCCGCTTCCATGCTGGCCAAGGACGGCATCATTTGGTACATATGCCCGGTATATATAACCCGGCTGCCGCCGCGCGGCAAAGACAGCCCTTTGGCCCAGGCCGTGAGCCGACCGGTCCCCAAGGGCATGACGCTCCCGCGCAGGCGTTGGTTGTCCGCCAAGATGCCGATTAAATGCCGAATGGGAAAAGCCATAAGCGCCAACCTTCTTAGAGATGATGCAGCGTTTTATTTAAGTGCACCCGCAGGGTCCGGACATTGTCCGCGATCTTCACCTCGGCCGGACAATTGACCTGGCACATGCGGCAGAGCAGGCAGGAAAACACGGTCTCGACATTGGCGAGCACCTTTTCCTCCAGCCCCAAAACCACGTCACGGAAAATTTCCCTCGGCAAATTCGTAAGTCCCAAAGGACACAACGCCGTGCACGTGCCGCAGTTCATGCAGGCCACGGCATTGAACTCGCCGGAAGCTTCCACCGTCTT
Source organism: Candidatus Firestoneibacteriota bacterium (assembly GCA_013335425.1). Lineage (GTDB taxonomy): Bacteria > Oederibacteriota > JAAXVQ01 > JAAXVQ01 > JAAXVQ01 > JAAXVQ01. Next base: position 4,736 of record JAAXVQ010000094.1, read on the forward strand.
TAACAGTTCGGCATTGACCCGGGTCATGAAGGCTTCTCCGCTTTAAGGGCATAAACAAAATAACCGAGTTCATTGGGGCGCCCGACTTCCGTCAAGCGGCCGTAACGGCGCATGGCCATCATCCAAAGCATGACTTGGGAAACCGGTTCCCCCAGGGCTTGCGCCACTTCCGGCACGGTCTTGGGCCCGTTCTGCAACAGGGCCTCGATCTCCGTGCGCATGCTCATTTCGCGCCGCAGGATCTCACGTCGTGAGCTTCCCGGAACAGGATTCATACGGCAGCCTCCTGGGCCAGCGCCGTAATGGCGGCGGTCATTTGCTCGTCCGTGTAACCTTTGACATCAAGCGCGTTCTCCGGGCATAACGGCACGCAGGCGCCGCAGCCTTTGCATGAGAACGGAATGACAGTCACCTGGTCCCGGCCGTCGCACACGGTTTTCTCAATGGCCTGATAAGGACACACACCCAGACAGGCGTTGCAGCCCGTGCATTTGTCGGTCTTGACCACGGCGATCATGGGTTCCAAATCCACGTAACCCTTTTTCAGCAAAGCGCCGCATTTGCTCACCGCGGCCAGGGCTGAACTTACGGCTTCACCGATCAGACGCGGGCTTTGGGCCGCGCCGGCAATGAAAAGGCCGTCCATCACGGTTTCCACCGGGCGCAGCTTGGGGTGTATCTCCTTGAAAAAACCGTTACGGTCCACGGGCACTTTTAAAATGTTAATGAGCTCGGCGTTCTCCCGGGGCAGCATGCCCGTGACCAGCACCACCAAATCCGCGGCAATCTCCAGTTCTTCGCGCCGCGTGAGCGTGTCTTTGACTTTAACGCGCAATTGCGCCCCCTCGGTCGAAACCACCGGGGGTTCTTTTTCATCAAAGCGGACATAAACCGCGCCCTTTTCCCGGTTCTCCCCGAAGATCAATTCATGCTTGCCGTAAGTGCGCACGTCCCGGTAGAGATGGTATTGCCGCAACGCGGGATACGCGCCGGTCAAGTTGAGCCCGAGGTGGGCCGCAGCCGTACAGCAAGTGCGCGAACAATGCGTATTGACTTGCGGCTGAGCGGCGGTCTTTTTCTGGCGGCTGCCCACGCAATAGATGAACGCCAGGGTCTTGACCGGGCGTCCGTCCGAAGTTTGCAGAGGCTCACCCCGGCTGAGTGATTTTTTCAATTCCGGCAGGGTCACCACCCCGGGCAGGCCAAAACCGAATTCTTGCGGCAAGGGAGCGTACGCAGCAAACCCCGTGGCCATCACCAGCGCGCCCACGTTTAAATCCTGTTCCCCTTGGGGAGTCCGGATACGGATAGTGAAATCTCCCAGGTTGCCGCTTCTGCCGGTTACCTTCGCCTGGGTATGCACCTTTATGTTCGCGCGCTGGGCCAAAGCTTGCTCGAGCTCCGCCACCAACGCCTGGCCGTCTTGACCGGTGGGGTAAAGTTTTTTCCAATCCGCCACCCAACCGCCTAAGCGTTCGCTGCGCTCCACCACGTCCACGGCAATGCCCAGGTCCGACAGAGCCAGCGCGGTTTTGAGTCCCGTCACACCGCCCCCCACCACCAACACGCGGGGTTTGGTGTTGACCCGCAGCGGGACCAAGGGTTCGGACAAACGGCTCTTGGCAATACCGGCTTTCACCAGGGCAATGCCTTTGCGCGTGGCCTCGTCGCGGTGATGCGTGTGCGCCCAGGAATCCTGTTCGCGCAAGTTCACCTGTACGTACTGATAAGGATTGACGCCGGCACGTTCGGCCATGGCGCGAAACGTGTACATATGAAGCTTGGGAGAGCAGGAGGCAATGACCAGGCCGTTGAGTTTCTGCTCTTGGATGTCTTTGATGATTTCCTGCTGGGCCGCGTCCGAGCAGGTGAACATGTGAGTGCGGCTGATGGTCACCCCGGGTTCCTGCGCCACGGCCGCGGCGACTTGGGCCACGTCCACATAATCGGAAATATTGCCTCCGCAGTGGCAGACATAAATCCCGATGCGGCTTTGCGTTTCCGGTTTCATGCGCGTTCCCGGGCGGGTTTTTCCCGCTTGTCCGCGGCTTGCGCCCGCGATAAATAGCAAGCGGCCTGCGCAGCCGCCGCCGAAGCATGGACCACCGCGTCGGGAATATCGCACGGCGCGGTAAACGCACCGGCCACAAACACGCCGGGCACATGGGTTTTACCCGGCTCGCCCAATTCGTCAACCTCGGCAATGTACTCCAGGGCGTCCTGCTGTAAGCCCAAGTTTTTCACCCGGGCGGCCAAGTCGCGGTTGGGCTGCAAGCCCACGGAGAGCACGGCTAAGTCGTGGTTGGCGGTCACCAAGCCCTTGCCGTTTTCCAAGTCTTCATAGAACACCTGCAGGTTGCCGTTCTGTGCTTCCTCGATGCGCGCGACCTTGCCCTTGACGAAGTTCACGCCCATGCCTTTGGCTTGTTCGAAAAACTCATCATACCCTTTGCCGAAAGCCCGCACGTCGATCAAATAAATGGTCACCTCGGCCAGGGGCAGCGCCCCCATGAGCAGTTGCGCCTGTTTGATGGCGTACATGCAGCCGATGCGGCAGCACATGGGGTTGCAAACCGTGAGGTCGCG
>JAAXVQ010000095.1 GCA_013335425.1 Candidatus Firestoneibacteriota bacterium
TCCTGCCCAACGGCTTCTCGCAGACGACGTGCTTGCCGGCAGCAGCAGCCTGCAGCACCATATCGTGATGCAGATGCGTTGGCGTACAAATGTCTACGAGATCTACGTCTTGCAGCAGCACATCCAGGCTGGCGTAGGTACGGGTTTTGTACTGAGAGGCCAGCGCGCTGGCTTGCTCCCCCTTGGTATCGAAGAGACCAGCTAGCTGAACGCCGGTCTGGCTCCAGGCGGCCGCGTGGGTGCTGCCCATGGCTCCGGCGCCGACAAGTCCAACTCGCATAGCGCGACTCCTTCCAAGAAGATCCGTGATGGTTGCGTGGCGCGCCACGGGGGCAGATGCAAGATCCGCCCCCACACCGGACATACGGCTATCGCGCACGAGAACGGCGCTCTGCTGCTCGTCGACGCGGCACAAACCGCCGGTGCTGTACCGCTGAACATGGAAACCATGGGCATCGATCTACTGGCTTTCCCCGGCCATCAGGAACTCCAGAGCATCACTGGCAGTGCTGATGCCCCCGCAGCCGATGACCGGTATTTTAACGGCCCCGGCGGTTTTATACACCAGGTTCAAGGCCACGGGTTTGATGGCCGGGCCCGACAAGCCGCCGGTGACGTTAGCCAGCACCGGGCGGCGGTGTTCCAAATCCATGCGCATGCCTACCAAGGTGTTGCTCACGGTCAAAGCGTCGGCACCGGCCGCCTCGGCGGCGAGGGCCAGCGGTACGATGTCCGTGACATTGGGGGTCAGCTTGACCCACAGGGGGCGGCGCGTGATTTCCCGCACCGCGGCCACCAACTCGCCCAACACGCCCGGGTCGCGCCCGAACTCCAGGCCGCCCGCATGCACGTTGGGGCAGGACACGTTCAATTCCAAGCCCGCAAGTCCGGCTTCGCTCTCCAGCCGTGCCACCACCTTGAGGTATTCCTCAGCCGTGGAACCGGCGACATTGGCAATCACCGCACACGGCAAACGCCGCAGGGCCGGCAATTTCTCCCGACAAAACGCTTCCACTCCAACATTGGCCAACCCGATGGCATTGAGCATGCCCGCAGCGCACTCCACCACCCGGGGCATGGGATTGCCGGTGCGCGGCGTAAGGGTCACGCTCTTGGCCACCAACGCGCCTAGGGTGGAGAAATCCACTTGGTCTTCGAGTTCCGTGCCGTAGCCGCAAGTGCCCGAAGCCAAGATCACGGGGTTGCGCAATTCCAAAGTCCCAAGACGAACGGATAAGGAAGCGGGTTTTTGCTTAGGCATGCCAGTCCACGTCCTGGGCTGAAAATACGGGTCCGTCTTTGCAAACCCGCTGATACTCGCCTTTAATCTTTACCACGCAACCGTTGCAAACCCCCAGACCGCAAGCCAAGACCGTTTCCAAGGACACTTCCGCCGGGACTTGATAGGTTTGGGCAAGCCGGGTGACGGCTTGCAGCAAACCATGCGGCCCGCAAGCCGCCAGGCGTACAGGGCTCGGAGTTTGACGCAAACGCACTTCCAAAGGCATGGTCACACGCCCTTGAAAACCGACGCTGCCGTCCTCCGTGGAGCAGGTGACTTTTGCCCCAGCCAGTTTCATTTCCCGACGCAACAGCAAATCTTCCTCACAGCGCCCGCCGATAAAAACCTCCACAGGTATTTTCTTGGCCTTGAGTACCTGGGCCAAAAAAAGCAGTGGCGCAATGCCGTAGCCGCCACCCACGAGCAGGCGCGGGGTTTTGCCTGTAAGCGTGAATCCTTTTCCCAAGGGACCGAGCACATCCACTTTCGCGCCGGGGCCCAAGGCCGCCAGTAACGCCGATCCCCGGCCGCGGGCCTTAATCAAGAGTTCCACGCGTCCGTCAGCGGCCCGGCAGATGGAAAACGGCCGGCGCCAAAATGGGGCACCCTCCCCGCTTAAGCGGACTTCGACAAACTGACCTGGGCGGGCGCGGCGCGCAATGGCCGGCGCGGCCAACACCAGGTGCGCATAGGGACCGAAACGGCGGATGGAAAGCAACTCAGCGAGCATGGAAAACCTCACAACAATGTTCACCGCAAAAACGCCAAGGACGCAAAGGAAATCCAAATCCGGAGCTAACTGGTTTCTTGGTTGAGCTTCCTTTGCGCCCTTTGCGCCTTTGCGGTGAAATGATTTACACTTTTCTTATCTTTCCCTCAAACGCGGGATCGAAAAACACCACTTGCCCCGCCACCAGTGTGGCGAGCACCCGCCCTTTGACCTGCCATTGATCGAACGGCGTATTGTTGGATTGGCTGACAAACTCTTTGGCCTGGATCACGCGCTCAGCCTCCGGGTTGAAGATCACCACGTCTGCGTCCGCCCCGGGTGCGAGCGTGCCCTTGGGGATTTTTAAAATCGCGGCCGGATTGGCGGTCATGCGCCGCAGGGCTTCGAGCAGGGACATTTTTCCCGTGGCCACCAACGTGGTAAGCACCAACGAAAGCGAAGTTTCCAAACCGCTGATGCCCGGCGCCGCCAGGGCGAACTCCATTTCTTTTTCGCGCCGGGAGTGGGGCGCGTGGTCCGTGGCAATCGCGTCGAGCGTGCCGTCCTGCAGGCCCGCGATGAGCGCGGCCTGGTCCGAGGCTTCGGGAACGGGCGGGTTCACGCGCACGTTGGTGTCGTAGGTGGCCAGGCATTCGTCCGTGAGCGCCAGGTAGTGGGGCGCGGTTTCGGCCGTCACCTTGACACCACGCGCCTTGGCTTCACGGATCATGCGCACGGCACCGGCCGTGGATACGTGCGGTATATGGAGGCGGCAGCCCGTTTCCTCGGCCAGCAACAAATCGCGGGCGATCATGATCTCCAGCCCCGAACGCGGTACGCCGCTCAGGCCCAGTTTGGCGGCCATAAACCCCGCATGCGCCACACCGTTCCCGGTCAGAGATTTTTCTTCAGCGTGGTTGATGACCAACAAATCCAGCATACCCGCATATTGCAGCGCGCTGCGCATAAGCATGGGTGACGCCACGGGCTCACCGTCGTCTGAAACAGCTTTGACGCCCGCGGCCTGGAGTTCCCCCATTTCCGCGAGTTCTTCCCCCTTGCGTCCCTTGGTGATGCAGGCAATGGGGTAAACGTTCACTACGCCCTGCTGCTTGGCTTTGGAAAGCACCATTTCCACGGTGGCGAGGTTGTCGATGGGCGGGTGGGTGTTGGGCATGCAGGCCACGCTGGTCACGCCCCCGGCGGCCGCGGCGCGTGTGCCCGAGGCGATGGTTTCCTTGTACTCTTCCCCGGGTTCCCGCAGGTGCACGTGCAGGTCCACCAGCCCCGGCGCCACCACCGCGCCGGCTGCGTCGATCACCGCGTCATTTTTTTGCGCAGCTCGGGCGCCGGCTGGAGTTATCTCCAAAACCTTTCCGTCTTCCAGCCAGAGATCACCGGGCGCATCGTGTCCCGAGGCCGGGTCGATCACCCGCGCGTTTTTAATTAATGTTCTCATCGCCGTTGCCACCTCCGGAGAGTAAATACAACAAGGCCATGCGCACGGCCACGCCGTTGGTCACTTGGTTTAAAATCACGGAATGGGGACCGTCGGCCACGCGCGGGGAAATCTCAATGCCTCGGTTCATGGGGCCGGGGTGCATGATAAGCACATCGGGCTTGGCCAGTTTTAAGCGCCGGGCGTTGACGCCATAGAGGTTGGCATACTCGCGGCTGCTGGGGAAATATTTACCGTCCTGGCGTTCGAGTTGGATACGCAGGATGTTGATCACGTCCGCGTCCTGGATGGCCTCTTCCAGATTGGTATGGACTTCCACGCCCAGGCGCGTGAAAGAACGCGGCACCAGGGTGGCCGGCCCTACAATGCGCACCTTGGCTCCGAGCTTGACCAGACCGTGGATGTTCGAACGGGCCACGCGCGAGTGAGTGATGTCCCCCACCAGGGTGACCGTCAAGCCCGCCAGGGAACCCTTGCATTCGCGGATGGTGAACATGTCCAACAGCCCCTGCGTGGGGTGCTCGTGCGTGCCGTCCCCGGCATTGACCACGCTGGCTTTAATGGACTCGGCCACCAGGCGCACGGAACCCGAGCAGGAGTGACGCATGATGATGGTATGCACGTTCATGGCTTCGATGTTGCGGACCGTGTCCAACAGGGTTTCCCCTTTGGCCAGCGAAGAGGCGGAGGCCGTAAAATTAACCACGTCCGCGGAGAGACGTTTGGCCGCCAGTTCAAAGGACGTGCGCGTGCGCGTCGAGTTTTCGAAAAAGAGATTGACCACGGTCTTGCCGCGGAGGGCCGGGACTTTTTTAATGGGGCGCTGCACGACTTCCTTGAAGGAAAGGGCCGTGTCGAGGATCAGCAAGATCTCCTCGGCCGAGAGTTCTTCCAAGCTCAACAGATCTTTACGTTGCAAACCCATGGTCACCCCTCCTTGATCCAAACGCCTTCGGCGCCGTCGCGTTCCTGCAGGGCCACTTCCACGCTTTCCTTCATGGAGGTGGGCAGATTTTTTCCCACGAAATCGGCGTGAATGGGGAGTTCGCGGTGCCCGCGGTCCACCAACACCGCCAACTGGATCAGGCGGGGTCGGCCATAGTCCACCAGCTCCATCATGGCCGCCCGGATGCTGCGCCCGGTAAAGAGCACGTCGTCCACCAGCACCACCCGCTTGCCGTCCACGTCAAAAGGCAGGTGCGTGGGGCGCTGACTTCCCACCGCCGCGCCGCGCGGACCCGCGTCGTCGCGGTAAAAGGTGATGTCCATGGCTCCCACGAGCGGCTGCTTGCCCTCGATTTTGCCGATTTGCTCGGCCAGGCGCTGCGCCAGAATGTCCCCCCGGCTTAAAATGCCGATGAGCACCAGGTCTTCCGCGCCGCGGTTGCGCTCCACGATTTCATGCGCCACGCGCGTCAAGGCGCGCCGGATGGTTTCCGGGTCCATGACTTGATTTTTTTTAACGGTTTCCATGCGGCAAACTCCTTGGCGGCAACGTAGGTGCAAACTTATTTCGGGTGTAAAAAAAGCCTCCCGCTGCGCAAGTTACAGGGAGGCTTCAAAAAGCGTTACGCGATGGGCTCTTCCTAGCTTCGCAGAGCTAGATTAAAGATTATTTAAGTAAGGAGAATACACCCAGATTAGGGCTTTGTCAAGCCCGGGCGGGCGCGGGTAATCGGCCAGGGAATCGCCCTGACCCTTTGCCCGCCCGGGCTTTAGACCACGCCCAGACACGGCTGGATGATCAACTTGATGCCTTCGCCCGGGAACTGTTGGCGGATGGCCAACACCGCGGCCGCCAGGCGCGGCTGCCAGGCCGCCGGGGCGGCGAACATGCACAGCGCGTTGACCGCCGGCCAGACCTCGTCGTTTAAATGCGGGCCGGAACGGCCGCTGCCTTTGACTTCTTCCCAGGCCGTGTAGGCCTTGATTTCCAAAGTCACCAGCAGTTCCTGCACGTCGGTTTCCAAGGCCACATTGTAGGCCAGCCAATACAAACGCCATTCGGGTTCTGACGGCACCGCGGCCTTGGCGGTTTTGGGCGCGGCTTTAGCCGCGGTCTTGCGCACGCTTTTCATGGTCAACACCTCGGAATTAACGTTTTTGGGCATGGCCCTACGCCTTGGCGGTCTTGGCCTTGACGGGCTTAAACCGTTCTTCCATCAAGGTATATATAACCGGAATCACCACCAAAGTCAGCACCGTGGAAAGACTCAAACCGAAAATCACGGCCACGGCCATGGGGGCTTCGGTCTCGCCGCCTTCGCCCCACCCCAGCGCCATGGGCAGCATGCCCAGGATGGTCGTCAGCGTGGTCATGATAATGGGGCGCAGACGCGTGCGCCCGGCCTGGACCACGGCGTCGCGCAGGGCCACGCCGCGGCGGCGCAGGATGTTGGTGTAATCCACCAGCAGAATGCTGTTGGAGACCACAATCCCGGCCATCATGATGATCCCCAAAAAGGAAACCGTGGACAAGGTGTGCCCGGTTAAAAACAACCCCCAGATCACGCCCACCACGCCCAGGGGCACGGCAAACATGATGATGAACGGATCCATCAACGATTCGAATTGCGCCACCAGGACCATGTAGATCAGCAAAATGGCCAACCCCAAGGCGAAGAGCAAATTTTTAAACGCGTCGGTCATGTCCTGGTAGGTGCCTGCGACTTTGACCGTAAAGGAGTTGGGTCCGGAGATTTCCGTGCGTATGCGCCGCTCAATTTCCGCCGCCACATCGCCGGGAGCGCGCCCGCTCACCTGGGCGTTCACGGTGATGATGCGGTCCTGGTTTTTGCGGTCAATGGTGGCCGGCCCCGAACCCTGGCGTATGGTCGCCACGTTGGAAGCCGGGATCTTTACGCCGGTGTTGGAAAGGATATAGATGCGGTCCAAGTCCCGCAAGGACGCGCGATCTTTTTCCTGGTAGCGCACCAAGATGTTGTACTCCTTGCCCTTCAAGGGGTCTCGGAAAATACTGACCACCTTGCCGGCCATGGAGGTCTCGATGGCCGAAGCCACCTGCGCCACCGAAAGGCCCAATGCGGCCGCCCGGGTCCGGTTGATGCTCAACTGAAATTCCGGCAGCCCTTCTTCGCGGGAAATCTCGACATCCCGGGCGCCTTTGACGCTTTTCACCAGCGCGGCCACCCGTTGACTCAAATCGCGCCCGATCTCCAGATCATAGCCCTGCACTTCGACCTGCACGGGCGCACCGCCGCTCATGGCGCCCATGCCCTGCTGTTCGCTGAGTTTGATGTCCGCGCCGGGAATGCGCGCCACCAACGGACGAAGGGCTTCCAAGACCTCCGCGGTGCTCCGGTGACGTTTGGTTTTGTTAACCAACTTCAACGTCATCTGACCCGCATGGGACCCGGTGATGCCGCCGAAGATCGACGCCATGCCGCCCATGCCCTCGCCTTCAATGCCCAGGCGGGCATAGCTGTCTTCAACCTCCGGGACATTTTTCCGGATGATCTCTTCCAACTGTTTCAACATCTTATTGGATTCATCCAAACGCGTCCCGATGGGGGCTTTGAACTTAATGCTGATCTGCCCGGCATCGGCGTTGGGAATGAACTCCATACCGATAAACGGCATCAAAAACAAGGTTAAAAACGCAAACCCCAGCGTCAACCAAATGATTTTCTTACGGTGTTGCAGGGCATAGTGAAGCACACGCTGATAGAGCTCGGTAAGCCCCTCCAACCACTCGGAAAAACTGCAATGCCATTGGGCGAAATAACGCAGCCAAGGCTTGGTCTGTGCCACCTTTTCCGGCGTGTCGCACACCATTTCAACTTTCAAAAACTTGGAGGTCAGCACCGGGATGAGCATCAACGCCACGAAAAGCGAAGCCATC
>JAAXVQ010000450.1 GCA_013335425.1 Candidatus Firestoneibacteriota bacterium
CGCCATTAAATTTTCCCAATCACAAATGGGCGAGCGCAGCTCGCCCCTACGCAACCATTTTATCACAGCTTGAGCTTTTTAAATACCCCCTCGGGGATATGGATGATGATCAACATGATCCACCGCCAGAAAAACGGCAAGTACACCTCGTCTTTTCTGCGCGCGGCAGCTTTGAGGATGCCTCGGGCCACGGCTTCGGGCTTGGCATATAAAATCCCCTTCTTCAAATCAGCGGTCATGGGCGTGTCCACAAACCCCGGTTTCACGGTCATCACGTGCACGCCTGCCGGAACCAACCGGTTCCGCAAACCCGATAAAAAGGAATTCAATCCGGCTTTTGAAGAACCGTAGAGATAATTGCTCCTGCGGCCGCGATCCCCGGCTACGGAGGAAACCCCCACGATCAATCCGGCTTTGCGGGCTTCCATGGTGGCGGCGATCTTCTCCAAAATAGACACCGCACCCACGTAATTGGTCACCAACATTTCCTCAGCCAGGCGAAAATCCCGTTGGGATTCCACCTGGGGATGCATTTGTCCGAAGAAGACATAGACTTCGTCGATCACTTGAAACTTGGCCAAAACCTGCTGCCAAAATTTCTCATGGGTTTCCATGGCTTGGGCATCAAAGGCCAGAACCCCTGGTTTGGGACCGTTGCTGCGCACGCCCAAGTCCGCGGCAGTCTTCTCCATCTCCTTGACATGCCGACCGGCCAACACCAACTGAGTGTTGGGTGACGCTGCCTGCCGCGCCAAGGCACGCGCCATGGCGGAATTGGCGCCCAAGATCAAAATGTTTTTCATGCTTTCCCCCTTGTTGACTGCGAACGCCCGCTTCTACGGTGTCTTAGTCCCCCACCGTCCGGCAAGCCCAACCGCCGTCCCAAATCAGACGCAAAAACATTGTGCGGATCGTACTTTTTCTTCACCCGCAGCCATTCGGGCAAACGCGGATACATGGCGCGGAAAGTTCCCGAATGCATGCGCGCATCCTTGGCCAAGTAGACCCGTCCGCCGAATTTCAACACCAATTCGTCCCAACGGTCCATGTGCTTGAATATGTCGCCGTTGCCCACCGGAAAATCCAAGGCCAGAAAATGCCCCGGTGTCGGAAAAGAAAGCAGCCCCTGATTGTTCATGGGCCCGAATTTTTTCAGCACAGCCAAGAAAGACGCTTTGCCCGAGGCGCTGATGGCTTCTAAAAGCGTTTTTATCCCCTCGAAACTGTGCCGGGGAGGGATTAAAAACTGATATTGCACCATGCCCGATTTTCCATAAATCCGGTTCCAATGCAGCACGGAATCCAACGGGTAAAAAAAACTGTCAAAATCCATGATGGTTTCCGTATGCCGGGGGTGTTTGCCGAAATAGGCGGCATTAAACGCCGCCATGGAAAACCGGTTTAAGGTCACACCCGGAAGATCAAAAGGCACGGTTACCTGAGGCTTATGTGAAACCGCCAGGGCATGCTGCCGCCGGGCGCTGGTTTTCAAGTCCCGCTTGCGGGCAAACTCCCCGCGCATCATGATGCTGCGCCCCAGCGTCCGCCCTTGCGCCAAGCAATCAATCCAGGCCACGGTCAGGGGCGACTCCGCGGACTCTTCAAACAACCGGAAAATTTCCTCAAGATTGGCCGCTTTGACGCCTTCATACTTTATAAAGCTGCTCTCAATGGCTTGCAGGCGCAACTCCACGCTGGTAATCAGTCCCGTCAATCCCATGCCGCCGGTGGTGGCCCAAAACAAATCCGGCTTCTCTGTCGGTGAACAAGCCACCCGGGAGCCGTCGGCCATAAGCATGTGCAGGCGTTCCACATAATGGGAAATGCTCAGATGGCTCTTGCCGTGCACATCGCAGGCCACGGAACCGCCGAGCGTGGGAAACTTCGTCCCCGGGGTCACGGGCAAAAACCATCCTCGGGGAATGAAGGTATTGAGAATTTGCTCCAGCGTGACGCCGGCTTCGGCGTGGAGCAGGCCGCGTTTGGCGTCAAAACTCAAGAAGCGGTTCGCGGGCGTGAAATTCAAGGTCAAATTACCGCTGTTTAAAGCAGCGTCGCCGTAAGCCCGGCCTTGCCCGCGCCCCAAAAGCGACAGCCCCTGACGCGCTAACAGCACACCCTGCGCTTGGGACTCGGAAAAAACCGGGACCAGCCGTCCCTGC
>JAAXVQ010000451.1 GCA_013335425.1 Candidatus Firestoneibacteriota bacterium
TGGGGAGGGGAATTATAAAAAGGCTTTTCCGCAGCAGGAACTAGTTATTAAAGAGAAGGTGAGACTGTGGGTTCACAACGGTTGGACCGGCTGGCTTCGCAGCTGGTGCGCGAAGTATCGGAGATTTTTCAACGGGAGATATCGGACCCGCGCATTACCTGGGTTACGGTTACGCGCGCCACGATTTCACCGGATCTGCATGAGGCGCGCATTTACCTGAACACCATTGAGACCGGGGAGAAGCGGGCACAGGTGCTCGAAGGCGCGAAGGCGGCGGAGAAATTCATCCGCCGCGAGTTGGGGCACCGCCTGCAGTTGCGCGTAACGCCGAATCTGCATTTTTTCATGGACGAAGATTTGGAGAAGGCCGAGCGTATTTCAAAAATCTTAAGCGACCTCAAGCGCGAGGGAGAAGCCAAGTAAGCCATGGTTGAACAAAAATTGGAAAAAGACCCGGCCTATGTCCGGGAGTTTGAACGGACCCTGGACGTCATTGACCGGGCACAAACTTTTTTCTTAACGACCCATCTGAACCCGGACGGGGACGGCTTGGGCTGTGAGTCGGCGCTTTCTTTGGCCTTAACCTGCCTGGGCAAGACCGTCACCGTGGTCAATGCGCATCCCGTGCCCGCGGTTTATCATTTTTTACCCAACCAGGAAACCTTTTTAACCCAAGCGCCTCCGGGCGTGATCTACGACGTGGCCATCATGCTGGAATGCCCGGACGAGCAGCGCTCGGGCGGCGTGCTCCCCATACCCGGCGGCGCCCGGGAAATCATCAATTTGGACCATCATGTGTTCAACACGCGCTACGGCACCGTGAATTTGATCGACCCCACGGCCGCTGCGGCCGGAGAGCAGGTTTGGGATTTGCTCATGGCGTTGGATTGTCCGGTGGACAAAGCCATGGCCATCGGCATTTACACGGCCATTGCCACGGACACGGGACAGTTCAAGTACCCTTCGGTCACGCCCCGCACGCACCGCGTGGTGGCCCAGTTGCTGGAGTTGGGTCTGGAAGTCGGGTTCATGAACGAGCAGATCTACGAACGCGTACCCCGCGCCGCCATGCGTCTGCTGGGCATGGCTCTGGAGAAGGTTGCTTACAACGCCGCGGGTACCGTCGGTTGGTTTGCGGTCACGCAGGACATGCTGCGCGCTGCCGGAGCCGCTGAAAATCAGACGGAAAATTTCATCAACTACGTGCGCTCGGTCGAGGGCGTGCAAGTGGCCATTTTTTTCCAGGAAATGAGCGACGGCCGCGTCAAGGTTTCCTTCCGCTCCCGCGGACGGGTGGATGTTTCCGCTTTGGCCTATGCCTTGGGCGGCGGGGGGCATAAGCGCGCCGCCGGTGTGACCCTCACGCAATCCCTGGCTGAAGCGCAAGCCCGGGTGTTGGCGGCGGTGGAAACCTCGCTGGCGCCTAAAAGTTAATTATGCTTTGCGGGATTTTACCGCTCTACAAGCCTGCCGGACCCTCCTCCAATGATGTTTTAAGAAGAATCAGCCGCTGGATCAACGTGCGCAGCCTGGGCCATTCCGGAACCTTGGACCCGGCGGCTGAAGGTTTGTTGGTGTCGGCCGTGGACCGTGCCACGCCGGTGTTGGCGTTTTTGCCCGGCGACAAGGCCTACCGCGCGCGCATCACGCTCGGGCGGACCACGGATACCTGGGATGCCAAAGGGCAGGTGCTGACGGAAAACCCCGTCCCCGCGTTGTCCGAAGCCGAAGTGGCCCATCACTTGGAAAGTTTTGCGGGGGTTATTCAACAAACACCGCCGCCGTTTTCCGCGCTCTGGCATGAAGGCAAACGGCTCTACGACCTGGCCCGCCAGGGCCGGCCGGTGCAAAAGCCCCCGCGTGAAGTAACCATTTACCAACTGCGCTTGGTGAGTTACCGTGCACCGGAAGCGGAAGTGGACCTGCATTGCTCGGCCGGAACGTATGTTCGTTCCCTGGCCATGGAACTGGGCGCGGCCTTAGGCTGCGGCGCGCACTTGTCGCACCTGGTGCGGACCGCCTGTTCGGGTTTTGCTTTAAAGGACGCGGTGACCCTGGAGACATTGGAAGCCGAGGGACCCAGCTGCGACTGGCTGCGCCACGTCATTTCTCCGGCGCAGGCGTTGGCGCATTTGCCGGCCGTGGAAGTGAACG
>JAAXVQ010000452.1 GCA_013335425.1 Candidatus Firestoneibacteriota bacterium
ACTTCACTTTTCCTTGCACTGACATAAATCACTTTCTCCTTCTGTTTTTTCGGCTAGCAATTACCAAGCCATTTGAATGAGGATATTACCATATTTTAATATTATGTCAATATAATTCTTCGGGCTTAATTCAAGGATTGCCGGAAGCGGTTGAAACTCACCCCCACGGCCACCACCGCAATAATAAAGAGCGCGCTTAAGTTTGTCCAGAAAACCCAATCATCGCCGCCTTTGAGCAAAATGTTGCGCAACAGCGTCAACATGTACTTCAACGGATTCAGATAAGCCACGCCGATGAGCGCTTTAGGCATGTTCTCCACCGGAAACATCATGCCCGAGAGCATGATGGCCGGAAACAGGAACAGAAACGTGGCCATCATGGCCTGCTGCTGCCGTTTGGCGATGGTCGAAATCAGCGTGCCGATGGAAACCGTGGTCAGCACGAACATAAACCCGGCCAGCAAAAACTTCCAGTAAGGTCCCCGAAACGGCAAACCGAAAATCAAAATAGCGGCGACCAGGATTAAGTGTACGATCACCAGGCCCAATACCATAAACGGCAGAGTCTTGCCCACCAAAATTTCCCAGTTTTTCAAAGGTGCGGAAATCAGAGTTTCAAACGTTCCCGATTCCCGTTCCCGCACAATGGACATGGAGGTAAGCAATATGGTCACCAGGCATAAAAGCATCATCATCACGCCCGGCACCAGAAAATAAGAAGTGACCATGGCGGGGTTGTAAAGCATGCGGATGTCAAAAGCAAAAACCGGCGGGGCTTGGGCGCTGGGAAAGGCTTCGCTTAAGACCTCCTTTAAAAGCATCTGAACATAGCGCTCCACGGCTTGGGCTTTGACCACGTTGGTGGCGTCAATAAGCAGTTGCACCTTGGCCCCGCCGCGCCCGACGCCCCGCGTCAGCCCGCCCGCGGGCATGACCAAAACCGCATCGGCCTGCCCGGAGTGCACCCAGGCAAAAGGATCGTTTCCCGAGGTCCGGGCCGACACAAACCAGCGTGAGTGCATTGCCCGCTCCTCCCAGCGGCGGGCCAAAACGTCTCCCGGGGTGTATTGCACGGCCAGCTTGATGTTTCTAATTTCCGTGGAAATGGCGTAGCCAAAAAGCAAAAGCTGTAAAATCGGAGCTATAAACACCAGCGCCCGCATGCGCGGATCGCGCAGGGTCTGGCTGATCTCCTTGCGGAAAAAACCGGCAATCGTCCGGTTGATCATGGCTCCAAATCCTTTTTAAAAGCCTTCAAGGCCAGGCCCACAATCAGCAGGTTCAGGCCCAGCAGCATGGCCAAGGGCAAAGCCAATTCAGACAAAGGCGAACCTTTTAGAAACAATCCCCGGCTGATTACCACAAACCAACGTGGCGGCAGCACGAACGTCAGGTATTGAAAAAACGCCGGCATGCTCTCGATGGGAAAAATAAACCCGGAAAGCAAAAGCGTGGGCAACAAACCGGTGATGAACCCCAGTTGCACGGCCAGCACCTGCTGGCGGGTGACCACGGAAATGAGCAGGCCCTGGGCCAAGGACAGGGTTAAAAACAGAAAAACACCCGCGATATACAGCAGGTGGCTCCCGCGAAAAGGGATGCCGAACTGGAGACGGGCGATCAGGTAGATCATCACCACGGACAAGATGACCAAGGTCAAATACGGCAGCAATTTTCCGACGATGATTTCCAAGGGACGCACGGGGGTGGAAAGCAGCAGCTCCATGGAACCCATTTCCCATTCCCGGGCCACGGTCAAGGCCGTCAAAATGACGGAAAGAATGCCCATGACCATGACCACCAATCCCGGCACTACGAACCACTGGCTGTTCAATTCCGGGTTGAACAAAAAACGGGTGTTGAGCGCCACCGACGATTTCCCGGCCTGGGGACCCAACCTGAGACCCGCGGCCTGTTGGATGCCCCCCAAGTAGGAAAGGATGGTGCCCGCGCTGGAATTATCAGCACCATCGAGCAGGACTTGGACCTTGGCAGTCAACCCTTGCCCCAGTCTTTTACCGAAATCCGGTTCAATGATCAACACGCCCTTGGCCTTTTCCTCAAAGAGCAAGGTTTGCGGGTCCTGTCCGGCAACCATGGGCTTCAGGTCAAAATACCCTGAACCGCCGGTAACGCGGAGCAATTC
>JAAXVQ010000453.1 GCA_013335425.1 Candidatus Firestoneibacteriota bacterium
CCTAAAAAGTGGAGGATCATCATAACATGACTCCGCCCGGAAGGAATTTTTTTAGCACAAAAAAAACGCTCCCGGAATCCTCCCCGGGAGCGTTTTTTGCCCGTTTCGTCCGGGCGCAATCCCTTGCTCGATGGCCCGGCTTCAAGGCGCCGCGTCGGCGCGCGGAACCGGTTAATGCCGCTGCTGCGGAACCTGCACGGGCTGGATCTGCATCTGCGTCTGATCCAGTTTCTCGCCCACCATGCGCTTGTCGGAGAAGAGCGACTTGGCCGATTCAAACGCCATGGCTTCCTGAGCCGTGCTCTCTTCGGTCTTGACGAAGCGGTTGGAGCCGTTGGCCGCCTTGCCCGTCATCTCGCCCGAAGCGTTGAACTTGAAGAAACTCGTCTGCCCGTCCTTGTCCGTAACCTTCATGGTCACGCCCAGCACGTTCCCCGAGGCATCGGTCATGTAGCTGTACTGGGTATGCGTGCTCGGATCGATCTTCTCCACCAGACGCCCGCCTTCGTACACTTTCTTCACGATCTCCACGCCCTGGGCGTTGCGGGCCGCCACTTCGATCTTGTTGCCTGAGTAACTGTAGGTCTGCGTCACGCCGTCCTGCTCCTTGGTCAGCAACTTGCCGGCCGCGTCGTACTTCAGGGTCCGGGTTCCGTCTGCGGCATGTACCTTCACTTCCGTAGAAGTCACCCTTCCCTGGCCGTCGATGGTGTAGTCGAAAGTCTTGCTCGTGCCGCCGCCGTTCTCGGAGAGCAGGAGGTTGTTGTTGCCGAAATGCTTGACCGTCAGCGTACCGCCCACCAAGGAGGTTTCGGTCTTGCCCGAAGCATCATAAGTGAACTTGTAAACTTCACCGTTCTTGCCCAGGGCTTCCACAATATTGCCGTTTTCATCCCGGGACACTTGGGCATAGCGCGCGTCCTGCGATTTCTGCGCCGAAAGCTTTGCGTCCGCCGCCTTGGCCTCCCCGCCCAAGAGCGCCTGTTTGACGGCTTCAAAAGCCGAACCGGCCTTGGCCAGATCCAAAATCGAGCCCAAGATGGATTTTTGATACGTACTGCCCAAAAGGGTCTGATACGCGTTCCCCAACGCCCCCATGAGCGCCTCGGTACCCTCGTTCGAGCCGGCCAAAGCCGAGGCGATTTCCTGCGGGGTCAGTTTGGACAACGCCAGAGCGGCAAAGGTTTCGGCGTTTTGGACACCCAACCCCTTGAACTGCGCCACGAGGTTGGCCTGCAAGGAAACTTTGTCCTCGGTGTTCTCGGCCACAGTGCCCGGAGTCGGAACCAAACCGGCGACGGCGGGAACCACCGCCGCGCTCGACACGGCCGCGCCGGAAACCTTGATGCTGGGCGCCACCGGAAGCGTGCTGGAGGACTTAAAGATGGTCTCGTTGCCGGAGGTCCCGGTAAAGACCGTACTGTAGTTCCCCGTGCCCGTGCTCAACTGGGTCAACGCTTGCGTACCGTTGGACACCGCAACTTGCGCGCTGTTTTGGGTTCCTAGGGTTACACCGACCGAAGCGGTCGCGTTTGCAACGTGGTTGGCCGTTGCTTGCGCCATGCCGGCGGCTTTTGTTCCCACCGGGGAAGAGGTTACTTGGCTGCCGGTCTGAGTCATCTTGTCGGCCACCTTTTCCGGTTCGGTTCCCGCTTCCGTCCACATGAAGCCGTCCGCGGCTTTGGCCCAGTTTACCCGAGTATAGGAATAGTGGGTTTCGTAGTGGTCGACCACCGACACCGTGGCCGTATGGTCCAGCGTGCTGTTGGAATAGCCCATTGCAATCAAATTGCCGGCGGCATCTTTCACATAGCTGCCATCGGCATTTTGCTGCCAAACCCAGCCGGAAGACACCTGCGTGGTGCCCAGCGGAATCTTGGCGCCGGCCGCATCCAAAACATAATTGCCCGTGGCATCAACCTTGTAATAGGTGTAGTAGTTAACGGTAGAGGTCGTATATACCGCAACCTGCCAGGACTGCACATCATTTACCTGGTACCCGCATGCACCGGAGTAGAAGGCATCGTCAGCACTGGCGGCATTGTAGGTCTCGCTCGGCGGAGCCGTGGTCGTATCGCTGACCGTCGTGCTTCCCGTGACCACGGGTTTGTAGCGGTTGGTTTTATTGTAGTGTTTGG
>JAAXVQ010000096.1 GCA_013335425.1 Candidatus Firestoneibacteriota bacterium
ACCAAGCCGATAAGAATTTGCCGCAATCCGGCACCGATCGGATTTTTCCCCGTCACCAAGGTAATGCCGGCACCGATGACAAACAAACCCAACGAACTTGCCCCCAAGCTCCAAAGCACGCCTTCGGACCCATGCACGAAGAAAAAGGGCGCTACAGGCATGATCGCTCCCAGGGCGAAGAGCAAAAATGATGTGAACGCGGCGACCCAAGCCGAACCACCCAAGGCTTCCGGGTCAATGCCCAATTCCTCCCGCGCAAGTGTGTCCAAGGCATGGGTGGGGTCCGAGAGCAGACGTTCTGCGAGGGCCTGGGCTTGCGCGGCCGGCAGGCCTTTGGCCTGGTATATAAGGGCCAGTTCTTCCTGCTCTTCGGCCGGATCCTTTTCCAATTCACTTTTTTCAACGGCAATCTGACGCTGATAAAGCTCGCGCGAACTTTGCACCGATAGCCATTCTCCCAGGGCCATGGAAATCGCACCCGCGAGCATGCCGGCCAGACCCGTGATCAATATGCCGGAACCGCTCACCTGGGCGCCGGCCACGCCCATGACCAGGCTTAGGTTGGAGACTAGGCCGTCGTTGGCTCCTAAAACCCCGGCGCGCAGGGCATTGCCTCCCAGAGAGCGATGCCGTCCTTCCAAACGGGCAATGGCGCCGCCGGCCAACCCTTGATCCTGATCGTTCATGGCGCCGAACACGCGGGCATGGCTTTGCTCCGCTTGCGGCATTCTTGCGGCCACGGCTTCGGGCTGATCGTCGTATTCCGAGACCGCCCCTTGCTCCAGGGCGGCCAGGGAAGGCAATATCATTTTTACCCCGAAACGTTGTGCCAGCCAAACCAGCAGGCGAATGCGCAAATTTACCGAGTTTCGGGGCAAGGTTCCCCCGGCCGCCAGCATCCGTTCTTCCCAGAAACGGGCATGCTTTTTCTCCACGTCCGCCAGTTCCCGGAACAAATCAGCACGCCCCGGATGCGTTTCGGCCAGCGCAAGCTTTTCGTATAGAAAAACGGCATTGGTCTCGTTTCGCCAATTCTGCAAATACCGTGCCCGATCGTGCTTAACGGACATACTGCCTCCCAAGCGGCGATAGCAACCTTCCAACCCCGCGCGGACTCATTCCTTGGGCATTTCCTGAGGAGGACGCGAACCCCGATACAGGATGTTTCCGTTTTTCCCCACAATGACCGTGAGCGGCACCCGTCACCCCGTAGCGTTTGGCCACGGACTTGTCCGTATCGAGCAGGACCTGAAAAGGATAGCCGTTGCGGGTTTGAAATTTCTGCGCCTTGGCAGCCTGATCTCCGGCATTAATCCCCAAAAAGCCACGTCCGCTTTCCCTTTCGCCTGAAATTCGGCCAATTGCGGAATTTCTTCCTTGCAGGTGGTGCACCAGGCGGCCCAAAAATTCAGGACCACGGTTTTTATACCCGCGACTTCGTGCAAGGTGAAGGTTTTCCCATCCAGTCCGGGCAAGGAAAAATCCGGTGCTTTTTCCGCGGCCGAGGCCGCTCCCGCCACTTGTCCGCGCCGGCCGAAGCGCCGGTTAGAAAAGGCAGGCCATACCAATCCATCATGCTGCCGCCGATGGCCAGCAGAAAAATCCCGAAGCCCAGGTAAATCCAGGGGTTGGTGGTGATCGCGCCGAACATGTTGCCGGTTAAGGCCGCCACCATGCCCAGCACCGTGTAAACCGCCGCCAAACCCAGGACGTAAAACAGGGAATCCGTCAGACGCCGGGAAAGCGTCCCCCGGTCGATCTGGTGCACGGTCACGCACCCCCCGAACCAGCCAGGCAGATGAGTGCCGCTATCCGCCATAATATTTTCCTCACCACGTCTCCTTACCCGCGGCTGCCGATCCACGTTGCCGGCAACCGTGATGTAAAAATAGTCAATCGAACCTAAAAACCGAAAAACCTCGGAATGTTAGGACCCCAATTATTTGAGCAGGTTCATCTTCCTGGAGAAAAAACCGCAGACCGCATTTATATCCGGCAACCGCATCAGTGTACTATGCAAGCTTGTCCCGAACAAATAAAAAAACCGGAAGCTTTCATTCTTCCGGTTTTAAAAAACGGCCATCCTGAATACTCAGTAAAAATAAAAATTTCCCAGATGCCAACCCGGATTTACGCCTCGCCGCCTTCAAACGGGCTTTCACCCAAAATCATCAAGGACCCGTCCAATTGATAGTCATTGAGAAAACGGATAAAGCGCTTGCCGTGGTGCAGGTCCGGGACTAAAAATTTAATTCCGACTTTGTACTGTTCTGGGCCGGAGGGCTGACACCACACGACATCCGCCAGCACCAGTACCGGCAACAAGCCTCCCTCCTCCAATTCCGCAGCTTCGCCTGCAACGGCTATTCCCGGCGCGGGCAGAAACAAAGTTACCAATAATTTTTGCCCGATTTCCAACCGACGATCAATGACCATGGAAACACCCCGGGCACCCACATCTTCCACTTCCCCTTCCAGGGCGTGATAAATTTTACCCGACTCAACATATTTGCATTGAAGCGGCAATTTCATTTTCAATCGCGGACATGCCCGACCGTCCTTTTCCATGTTGACTCCCTCATGGTTTTGGACTCCATCGGCGCGCTAAAGTTCGCTTTCTGAGCAACTTTAGCCCGGTTAATCGTCACCTCGGCACAAGCCGGGGTATAAAAAATCTTTAAAATTTTGGTCGCTGGATACCGGCTTCTGCCGGTATGACGAAAAAGCTTAAAAGCACAGTCTTTTTGTGGCAGGAAGAGTTAGGGGAGGAGGTAAAATTAGAAGGGGAATCTAAATTTCAGACATTCCGCCGTTTCGAGCCGGTTTGCGGGCGGGCGTGCCCATCCAGCGTGCAGATTGCCGTGTTGGTTTAAACCCGCCGGGTCCGGGCAAACGGGCCGGTGCTTGTGCCCACCGGGCACTGTAGCCGCGCGCATCAATATGCACGAAAGGGCCATGTTCGGAAGTACGGGGATATAGCCCGATGCCACCTATGAGCGAAGTATGGTCGGGATCCGTTTCCCAGGCGTCCACCAAGCTGAAAAGCATCTCCGCATCATGGACATCCACGCACCCGTCGTGGTTCAGATCATCTTCCCGTGCCGAAGTATCCCCTTCCAAGTAGATATCCGCGGCCAATCCCCACTGATGGGCGCTGAAACGCGCATCGTGAATCATTTGGTTGTAATAAGGGGTTCGATAAGCGCTTAAAAGGCGTAGTGTCTGACGGGTGTGCCCCTGAAGGTTGAGTTGTTCCAGAATTTTTTCCAGCTTGTCGAGCAGCTCGGGGCGCAACACCACGTACTGCAAACCGACATGAGATTCCTTGCAAAGGAACTGTTTCAACTGAAAATGCGGACTGACGAAGGCTTCGCGATTGGCGGCCGTCACCTCGACGAAGCCTGGCGGCAGGCCATAGCCGGCCACCCGCCCTTGCGGCACAGGGTAGTTCCCGATGTTGTATCCCTGAATTTTTCCGTTTTTCAGCGCCGTGAAAGGCACCAGAACAAACATCTGGACGTGCAAGGACTGCTGATCCGAGACACGCTTGAGCTGCACCGAATAAAGGCCCGGTGAAACCGGCGCGGTCCCTTCCCAGGTTGCGGCCTTGACGGTTTTAAAGACGCAACCGGGCGCTGCCAAAAGGTATTCCTCAGAACCTCCTTTTTCCAGAACTTCCAGGTTTACGGTTTCACCCGGCAGGACAAACAGACTCTCCGTATTATAGATCAAAATCCGCTGGTTGCCTTGAACCCGGAAACCCGCATGTTCCGGAGAAAAAGCCGCCTCAACCGACAGCGCCCCACCCAGCAGGCATAGGCCCGGAAATAAAATTAGTCCTAAAACGAAAGAGATGTTCCTCAAAAAGCCGCCCCCATTTCTCAGGTTGCTCGGCGGCTATCGTGATGCCGCCGACATCTGAACGGATTTACCTGCAGTGGCCTTCGGGTTTTAAAGCAAGGGCGTGGCTGTGGGTTGGCAAGGGTTCAACAAGGGCCGGTCCCAAACAGAAGCAAGTTCTTGGTCCCGATGGTAGATGTCCGGAAAAAAGTACAGTAGACCATCGTCCCCGACGAAGGTGGTCATGTAGTTAATATATACGGGAACCGGGGTATATAAATCAATAGTTTGTTCAGGTTTTTTTGCCAGCGCCTGAACCAGACGTTCATGCGTCCAGCGGAGCGGATCAGCCAGGAGGGCCTCTGCCAGCGCCAAGGGTTTCTCAACCCGAATGCATCCATGAGAAAAATCCCGAACCGATTCATTGAAAAGTTCCCGCTGGGGCGTGTCGTGCAGGTAGACATCATAAAGGTTCGGCGAAACAAACTTGATGCGCCCCAGGGCATTCCAAGGGCCGGGTTCCTGACGGAAACGATAAAACTCATAATAATCGCTTTTCTTGACATGGCGCCAGTCCACGCCGGCAGGATCAATAATTTCAATATTCGGTTCCCGGCCCTTCATGGCCAGAATATGATTCTTGGAAAAAAAGGAGTCAGGGTTGGTCCGAATTTCCGTGAGCTTCTCCTTTAAAATAATCTGCGTGGGTATGACCCAGGAGGGATTGAGAACCACGCTGGAAATTTCAGCGGCAAACACGGGGGTCATCCGGTATTGTTTTCCCACCACCACGCGCAGACGTAAAGTCGTCCGATCGTCTTCCCGCAGGCGCAGGAGAAAATCCGGGATATTGACCAACACATAGCGCCGCCCCAGATCCCGCGGCAGCCAACGTCGGCGTTCGAGATTGATCTCAAGTTGACGGACGATGTTTTCCAAAGGGCGATTTAAAGTGGCTACGGTCGCCGAGTCCAAAACGCCGGTGGTTTTAAGACTGTTGCGGCGCTGGTACTGCTTGAGCGCCGCCTGCATTTCCTCGTCCAACCAGGGCTCAAGCCCCCGCTCTCCGGCCAGGCTTAAATCCCCCAAGGCCCGCAGCTTCCGGCGCACTTCAGGCAGGCGGAGAGCATCCTGTTCCCCCAAATGAATATCGGGTCCCTCGGGAATGTCGATCCAATCCCCGCGGTCATTTAATGCGCGATAATTGCGTAAGGCATTTTTCAATCCCTGCGTGAGCGTATCCTGGCGGTTCCAAGCCTGAAAAAATCTAAAAACGCCATCTTGGTCCAGGGCTTCGGCCAGATGCTCGTTCAAATGATAGGCTTTGCGCGGATCGTAAAAAGCGCCGTCGCGTGCTTCCAAGGACATGCGCCCCACGGCCAGGTGGGTGCCATAGAGAAAAAACGCGTCTGAAAGCAGCAGCTCGGCGCTGGCGGCCAGGACGGCCGCTTGCTGGTTATAGGGCGGGCGTGATTCCCGCAGGGCCGGCAACAAGTCGCTCAGCTTTTCCGTATGATAGTCTTCCGGACGAAGCCCTTCGCTCACAGCCTGTGTCAGAATTTGCACAAAAGGCTCCGCCTGGGCGGCAAGCCCCTGCGGCGTAAACCAAACGGGTGCAAACCTGCGGGTTTGATAAAACTTTGCCAGTAACGGCAAGGACGTAAGCGCCTCGCCTTCCCGGCACTGCATGCCCGCGGCCGGCATCGTCTGCAACCAGAGCGCCATTTCCGCCCGCACACTCTGCAGCGGATCACCCTCCGCGAAAGCGCTGCCGGAAAGCCACCCGAAGACCAGACATATGCCCGCTCGCCCCATCCATCGCATGTCCGGGAATCCTCAATTCCTGCCAAAAAGCAATCTGAACACTACGTTTAATAGACACCGCCGCCGTAACACCGCCTCAATTTTCACGTTTCCTGTTTATCTCCAAACCAAAAAGGCTGTATGCTTAAATCCGGGTTCTAACCATTAGGATTTAAAAAGCAGGAAGGAAAATCACTTTCTCGTTTCAGAAATGACACGTACCTGTTTCGGAAGACAACAAAGGCCTCTTGGACGAAGCCCATTTGACTTGACCGGCAAATCAGCCCTTTGCTATCCTTGCTGAGCGCGCCGGCGTTATTTTGATCTCCGGATGAGATGAATGAAAAAATCCCGGCAGTGGCCCGGCGGGAAGGCGGACAATTTAAACATACGAAAACAATTCCGGAAGGCGGAACCTTTTTCGGAATCGAACGTAATATAAAACAGCAGGAGAACCAAGGCTGACGGCAACGAATCTCGATTTAAGGAGGCATTTCAAATGAAACGAACGTGGTTGGTAATGGGTTTAATCATGGTATTAGCCGCTGCATTAACCGCTCCGGCGTCGGCCTACCCGCGATATTATGAGGAACCCGTGAGATCTGCGGCAACCTCGGCAGCCGGCGAATTCAACGATATCGCCTATCGCGTGGGGGTGTTCGGCACGCTCGGATACAGCAACTATCTTTTAGGGGATGAAAACCAGTACATCGACCAGCTCAACGCCGATTCCACCGCTGCCGGCGGCAGGACCATCAGTCATGTCAACGGCGGCCTCACGGGCGGCCTGGGCATGACCTTCGGCATGTCCGAATTTTGCCAGGTCGGTTTTGAATATGAAGGTTTGGGCGCCGGCACCAGCGGCTCTCTGGCTCCCGGCGAGAGCGTCACCATGACGCTGCCCGCCTCGGAATTCGGCGGCTTCTTCAAGCTGGTAATGCCCGTGGAAGACCGCTGGCTGCTCTCCTTCGGCCTGGGGCTGTACAATTTATGGGTCGAAAACGATACTGAAAAATACACCTTCGCAGACGGCACGGCCGCTTCCTATACCTTTTACGGTTCCTCGATGGCGACCAAACTCTGGGCGGGCGGGGAATATTTTCTCACGCAGCATTTGGCGCTGGGCATTGATGCCGGCTACCGTTTCGCGCGCATCAACCACATAACCGACCAAAACGGCGTGACCATGCTCAACAGCGACCTCTCGAATTTCACCCTGGATTACAGCGGGCCCTTCGCCCGCACCTCGCTGCAGTTTTACTTCTGACCCTGCCGGTTCAAAAAGTGTTGCCCCGCCCGGTGCCGTTAAGGTATAGTAGCACGGCACCGGGCCGCGGCCGGGTTGCCGAAAACGCCGGCGGGGATCGGGCATGACCATCCACAAACACCAGGGCAATTTCACCTGGGAAAAAACCGAAATTCTAAACTACAAGGAAGACGGGACTCACTTTCAGGCCATTACCCGTCAAGTTCGCTCGGCAGTTCCGGGGAGCCGGGAAAGAGAACTTG
>JAAXVQ010000454.1 GCA_013335425.1 Candidatus Firestoneibacteriota bacterium
GTCCCGATGACGCCGCCGCCCATCGTGAAGGGGCCGGCGGACATGAGAATCATATTGTCGGGGGGGTTGAAGGAGAGGGCCTGTGAAGGGCCTGGCACGGCCACCTGCAGGGGGTCTTCCGAGGGTTGATCGGCCGGTGTATCTGGCCAGGTATAGGAATAGTATCCCTCGGGCTTTTTGATCTGATCCACCCGTGTGGTGCTGGACAAGGCGTCCGGCCATTGGGCCGCTTTTTCCGAAAAACGCTGGGCGAGAGCTTCCTGATCCGGACTTTCCGCCTGAGCCCAAACGCAGCATCCCATGGCGATGACCACCCCGCTTAGCTGTGCCAAATAAAAACGCTGTTCCATGTATGATGACATCCAAGATCCTGCGTGCGTTAAATCCTGCCGCCGCATTGATCGCGCAATCTACCTTTTTGAGCTTTTTACATCAAGAATAGAATGTCCCGGTATCGTGATGCGTGATTCAGCGATGCCTGGGTTGAAACGGAAAGAACGCAAGATGGGCTCCACCGGAAAACCCCGGTTTTGACGGAGCAAAACCCTCCCGTCTTCGAAGGGACGCTTTTGGGAGGGTTGCGCTTTGTGGCGTCCACTTTTGCCGGGCAAATAAAGATTGCTTCAATTGATAAATAGTATCAATATGCGGGGGTGGTGAAAAGAACAGGAGCTGTTAATCCGCATGAAGAAACGCTGTTTACTGATGACCCTTTGTGTTTTGGGTTGGGGATCCCTGGCCGAGGGGTCATTGATCGGGCTTGACCACGCGGGCAACTACAGCGCGTGGACCAACCACTCGAATGGCGGAACCGGCTTCCAGCCTTGGACGTTTCAGAATACCGGCTCGGGGTCGGAGTTTCTTGGCGATTCTTCGCTGGGCCTGAATGGCAACGCCGCCTTGAATACTTCCGGCCGGTCCCTGGGGCTGTCTGCCGGATCGGGCGAAAGCGCCATGGCCTACCGCTTTTTTGATGGGGGGTCTCTTGGCCTCCATCAGAAGTTTGAGATCCAATTGGGGGTCAACTATCTACTGGCCGGCAGCAAAGGTTTCGATCTGCTCGATGCTTCAAGCAACTCGTTATACAACTTTACCTTTTCTTACACCCCCTTTCCCTTTCCTGAAGCACTATACTATTGCAATGGGCAAAATTTGATGTGGTCGGCGCAACCGGACTCGATCATGACCATCAGTTTCACACGCACCAATGACCTGGCTTATTGGGTGAGCATCATGAGAAACAATGGCGACAGCTGGAGCGGCAGTGTCGCCCTGGCCTCGGAGGGTGCCGGGTTCAGGCTGAATTGTAACAACACAGGAACCGGCAGTGATCGCAACTTGTATGCCAACAACATGAGCCTTTCGTCCATTCCCGAGCCGGGGACCGTGGCGCTGCTTGGCTTGGGACTGCTTTTTACGTTTAGAAAGAGCAGGGCGCATCTTCGTTTTTAAGCGCGGGAGCGCACAGGGACTGGCTCAGCCGGTTCTTGCGCGAGGTTACGTGCTGACAGTTTTTCACTTCGTTCTTGACGGGCGAGGGCTCGAAGTTTAGGAATGTGCCTCGCTGGTAAGGAAATAAGGAGAAAGAAATGGCAATTATCGATTTCGGCGGAGTGAAGGAAAAAGTGGTGACCCGGAAGGAATTCCCCCTGGCCAAGGCGCGCAAGGTCTTGAAGGACGAAGTGATCGCGATCATTGGCTACGGAGTCCAGGGACCGGCCCAGGCTTTGAATTTGAAGGATAACGGCTTCAAGGTGATCATCGGCCAGTCCAAGGCGTTTAAGCGCGATTGGGATCGGGCGGTGAAAGATGGCTGGGTTCCCGGCAAGACGCTTTTTGACATCGAAGAGGCGCTCAAGCGCGCCACGGTGATCCAACTGTTGGTGTCGGATGCTGCCCAGCGCCTCGTCTGGCCGCTGGTGAAGACGCACCTGACGGCGGGCAAGGCCTTGTATTTTTCACACGGCTTGTCCATCACCTATCAGAAGCAGACCCATGTGGTTCCCCCCAAGGATGTGGACGTGATCATGGTTGCGCCCAAGGGTTCGGGCACTTCGGTGCGGCGCAATTTTCTGTCGGGCGCGGGCATCAACTCGAGCTTTGCCGTTTACCAGGACGCCACGGGGCGGGCTGAG
>JAAXVQ010000097.1 GCA_013335425.1 Candidatus Firestoneibacteriota bacterium
TTTTAACGGCACGCCCATCATGGCCATCATCACGAAGACTACGGCCATAAACAACAGCGCCGTGCCCAGGTCCGGTTCTTTTAAGATCAAAACCATGGGCAGCCCTGCCAAAAGCAGGGCCCCGACCAGCGTATCCCAGGACCGCGCCCGCTCCTGGCGACTGGAAAGGAAGCGCGCCAACACAAGCGTGGTGGCGATCTTGGCAAGTTCCGAAGGCTGCAAACTGACCGGGCCGAGATTCAGCCAGCGCCGCGACCCCGCGACCTCCTGCCCGGCGGCCAAAAGCAAAGCCAACAGCGCCACCAACGCCCAATAGGCCGGGTAAGCGTAGCGTTGCAAAAGCACCTGGTAGTTGAGCGAAGCAAAAAACAGCATGCCCAGGCAACCGATCCCGATCCAGGTCAACTGCTTCAGGTAGAGGTGCGACATCGACAATTTGGCATGCGTAGCCGAGTACACCAAGGCCACGCCGATCAAGGAAAGCAGCAGAACCGGGAGCAAAATGCTTAAATCCACGCCCAGGTTCAATGACCAACCGCCGCCCTTACTTCTTTTCCACCATTTCCCCGGATGCGATTCCAAAATACGCCTCCATGACTTTTCGCGCCAAAGGCGCGGCTTCCGCGCCGCCGCCGCCGGCGTTTTCCAAATACACCAACACTGCAATTTCCGGCTTCTCCGCCGGCGCAAAGGCGGCAAAGGCGGCATGATCCTCGCCATGAGGATTTTGCGCCGTGGCGGTCTTGCCCGCGACCTTGATATACTCCAAGTGCGCCTGTTTGCCCGTGCCGCGCTTGCTGTTGACCACGTCGGTCAGGCTTTTTTGGATCAACGCCCAAACCTCGGGACCGGCCCCCACCCGGATCATGACTTCCGGGTTGACCTCGTGAATCACGCGCCCGCTGGCGCTGAGCACCCGATGCAGCAAATGCGGCCGGTAAACGATCCCGCCGTTGGCGGCCGCGCACATGCTGCCCAGCATCTGCATGGGCGTGGCCATCATATAACCCTGCCCGATGGACATCATCACGGTGTTCCCGGGAAACCAAGGCATGTTCTGAGTGCGTTCCTTCCACTGCGGCGTGGGCACCAGTCCCGAAATTTCGTTGGGCAGGTCGATGCCCGTGGGCGTGCCGTAGCCGAAACGCTTGGCCCACTCCCCGAGCTTATCCACCTTCAGACGCAGACCCACTTGATAATAATAAATATCGCAGGACTCGATCAAGGACCGCCGCGCTTCCACTTGGCCGTGTCCGCTGTCGTTCCAACAGCGGTAAGGCCAGGTGGAAATCCAATATACGCCTTTGCACTGGAAAGATTCCTGCGCGTCGATGAGCTTCTCCTGCAGGGCACCCGCCACGGTGACGATCTTAAACAAGGAACCGGGCGGATAAAGCCCCTGAATGGCGCGGTTGGTAAGGGGAAAATCGCGGTCGGCCAAAAGCTTGTTCCAGTCGTCCTTGGGTATCCCGCGGGCGAAGGTGTTGGGGTTGTAGGTCGGCGAGGAGGCGAGGGCGCGGATCTCGCCGTTGCGCACGTCCTCGACGATGATTACGCCCCGCCGCTCGTTCAGGATCTTTTCCGCCGCCGCCTGAAGCTTGGCGTCCAGGCTCAGCACCAGACTGTGTCCGGTCCAGGGGTCTTCCTTGCCCAAAATGCCCAATTGCCGGCCGTGGGCATCCACCTCGATGTGCAGCCAGCCGTTGCGCCCCTTGAGGTAGTGGTCGTACATTTTCTCCACACCCGCCTGGCCTACGATGTCGCCGGCCTGGTAGCCTTCGCGCAGGGCCAGATCGTGCTCGGAAATTTCGCCCACATAGCCCAAGGCGTGAAAGGCCAAGGTTTCATTTTTATAGTGCCGTTGGGATTCGGTCAACACCATCATGCCCGGCAGTTCAGGCTTGTGTTCCTCCATGAGGGCGGCCGTGACGCGGTCCAAATTGCCCTTCAGGCGCAACGGTTCGAAATAGCGGTACCGCCGCCGGTTTATCTTCTCCTCCACTTCGTTGTCGTCCAAGGCGAGCAGTTTTTGCAGGAGGGCGCATTCCTGCTGGCGGGCCGCGGGGTCGGTGGGCAACGAAGCGGGAATAAGCGAAACATTGAAGGCGGGAACATTGCCGGCCAGCAACTCGCCGTTGCGGTCGTAGATGAGTCCCCGCTGGGCTTTGATGGGGATCAGCCGTTCGCGGTTGCGGGCCGAAAGTTCAAACAGCGTGTTTCCCTGCAGCAACTGCAGGTAGATCAGGCGCAGAAGGACCAACCCGAAGCCGATGAGCAGAAATATCCCCAGGCTCTGGATGCGCTTGCGGTATTCTTCCTCTTTACGCAGTAAAAAATGGTCCCAGAGCATGACGCGTCCGCCTTACACGAAACGTTTGAAGAACCGACGGCGGCTTTGGGAATCCCCCGCGATCAAGTGCTGATAAACGTCGTCACCCGCAATCCAAGTGGCCAGCCAGTGGAACAAAAAGGGTCCTACCAACGCATGGCTGCAGCTCATGATCAGGGCGCGGCGCAGCCAGTCGCCGATGCCAAAAGAAGCGTCCATCACCGTGTTGAGCCAGTAAAACATGAGAAACTGGTGAAAAAACGTGAGGGCCACCACCACCATGACCTGGGCGGGGTAGTTTTCCTTAAACAAGCGCGCCCGCATCAAACCCACCAGGTAGGCCACGCCCAGCAAGGCCACGGCATTCAAGCCCAGCGGCCCGCCGCCCGCCGCGTCCTGGATCAATCCCAGGACGAAACCCATCCAAATGCCCAGGGTCGTGCCGCGCTGCAGGGCGAAAAAAATCACCAACAACAAAACCAAGTCCATGAGCGCGCCCGCCCCCGGAAATCCGGGCATCAGCGTGGTCTGAACCACCACGGCCAACAACGCCAAAGCGACGATGCCGAGGCGCTCCAAGTTATTCCTCCGCCTGCAGAATCAGCAGGTGATCCAAAGTCTGAAAATTGACCCGGGGTTTGACGCGCACGGAAAGCATCAACCCGTTCTCGGAAGAGGCGACCTGGGTCACTTCGCCCACGGGCAGGCCCGGGGGAAAAATGCTGCTCACGCTGGAGGTTACCACCGTGTCCGCGGCGCGGACGTCGTCTCCGCCGGCCACATGCACCATAGACAGCGTGCGCGTGCCCATGCCCTTCACGGTGCCCGGCACCCGGGAGCGTTCCACAGCCGTGGCTACCGAGCTTTGCACGTCGGAGAGCAGCATGACCGTGGCCGCATAAAGCTGTACGTCGCTGACGCGCCCGGCCACGCCCTCGGGGGTCACGACCCCGGCCCCCAGGCGGATGCCGTCCGCGGAGCCGCGGTTCACCACCACGGTTTCCAGCCAACTGGCGGGATCGCGTCCGATGACCTCCGCGGGCACGAACTTCCATTTTTGGCGCTGCTTATAGCCCAACTGTTCGCGCAACTGGCCGTTTTCCTGCGCCTGTTCCAGCAGCCTAAGGTTCGCCAGTTTCAACGCTTCCAACTGCTGCCGCAGGGAGAGGTTTTCGGACTTCAGGCTTCCCAGGGTTGAAAGCGTATGGGCCAGGGAGCGGACGCGCGCAAAGGAACCGGTGGAAATTTTTTGCAGGGGGGCCATCACCAAGGTTATGCCCTGGCGGATGCTCTGGCTGAAAAAATCAGGCTTACGCTGTGAGATCAGCAGACCCAACGCGATGGCGATCAGAAGCGAGAAAAGGATTTCCCGCCGCCACTTCCAAAAAAAATCAGACAAACCGCCCTCCCCGCGAACCGTTGAGGTTAGGCAGCGGCTTTGGCTTAATTATACTTGTCTCCGCCCACCACGATCTTCTTGAGCATATCGATGCTCTCGTCCAAAACTTTGCCCGACCCGCGCACCACGCAGGTGGTCGGGTCCTCGGCCACGTTCACGGGTACGCCCGTGGCTTCCCGCAGCCGGATGTCCAACCCCCGCAACTGCGAGGTACCCCCGGCCATGATGATGCCGCGGTCCACAATGTCCGCGGCCAACTCGGGCGGGGTGCGTTCCAGGGTCATCTTGATGGTTTCCACAATCGCCGAGAGCGGCTCTTCCAGCGAACCGCGGATCTCCTCGGAAGTGATTTCCAACGTCTTGGGCAAACCCGTGACCAGGTCGCGCCCCTTGACTTCCATTTCCATTTCCTGCTTCAAAGGGAACGCCGAGCCCATCTTGATCTTCACGTCCTCGGCGGTGCGCTCGCCGATGAGCACGTTGTAAGCGCGTTTGATGTAGTTGATGATGGCCTCGTCGAGCTCGTCCCCGCCCACGCGCAACGAACGCCCGTAGACGATGCCGCCCAAGGAAATCACCGCGACTTCGGTGGTGCCGCCGCCGATGTCCACGATCATGTTGCCCGAGGGCTCGTCGATGGGCAGCCCGGCGCCGATGGCCGCGGCCATGGGCTCCTCAATCAGGTAAACTTCCCGGGCGCCGGCCTGCTCGGCCGAATCGCGCACCGCGCGTTTCTCGACTTCCGTCACCCCCGAGGGGATGCAGATGATGATGCGGGGTTTGACCATGGAACGGCGGTTGTGGACTTTGGTGATGAAGTGGCGCAGCATGCGCTCGGTGATTTCAAAATCCGCGATGACGCCGTCGCGCATCGGGCGAATGGCCACGATGTTGCCCGGGGTGCGCCCCAGCATGGCCTTGGCTTCGTTGCCCACGGCCAGGACGTTGTCCGTTCCCTTTTGCACGGCCACAATGGACGGCTCGCGCAACACAATACCTTCGCCTTTGACGTAGACCAAAGTGCTGGCCGTGCCCAGGTCAATGGCCATGTCATTGGAAAATAAGCCCATGATAAAGTCAAAAATCATCGAGTTTTCCTCTTCGCCGCAGCGGGCTTGCGTGCCGCGTGGTTTTTCCCCGGCGCTTGGGAGCCCCGAAGCTTGGCCCGGGAAACGGTTGCTTTCGCCCGGACCTGCCGGACGGATTTTTCAACTGGAACCGGCGCAACCGTCTGGGGAACCAAACCTGCGGTCGCCCGCCGTTTCCAGAGCAGGGACCAAAGTTCGCCCGGATCCTTGTCGGCCCATTCGGCCAGAGCCATTGCCGCCACCATAAACAAAACCAACAAAGTGGCCAAAATCGCCAACAATAAACCCATGGTGCCCTTTCAGGGCCGGAAGCCCAAAAAAATAAGGGTTTTTTACCAAATTAAAAAAGCGGGCAAATTATACCATCGCCTAATATATGTAGCAATCTTTTTTTATTTTATGGGGCGGACCGGATTACTTGGCGGGGGAAATTTTTTTTGCAAGCCACGCCTGCAAGCCCAGGACTGCCAGGGAAACCACGACCGCCACGGCGCAAAGCGCCCAGGCGGTTTTCCCCCCTCCGGGAGAGCCGGCGTAGTCATAAATGGCCAAAGGCAGGGTCTGGGTTACGCCCGGGATGTTCCCGGCCACGATGATCGTGGCGCCGAATTCTCCCAAACTGCGCGCAAAGAGCAAAGACGAGCCGCTCAGCAAACCGCGCCCCGAGAGCGGCAGGATCAGGCTGAAAAAAACATCGGTCCGGGAAGCGCCCAGGGTGCGCGCGGCCTGAAATAAGCGGGGGTCCAAATTTTCTAATTGCAGGCGCAAAGCCCTGACCAACAAAGGAAAACCCACCACGGCCGAGGCCAGCACCGCAGCTTTCCAGGTAAACAAAATTTGAATGCCCCAAGTCCGCAGAAGTGAACCCAACCAACCATGTTGCCCTAAAAGTATCAGCAGGATATATCCGATTACCACGGGCGGCAGGGTCAGGGGAAGCATCAGCAGAAGTTCCAGCGCGGTTTTTCCCCGAAAAGATTTAAACGTCAGCAGGGTCGCCAGGCCCATGCCAAAGGGCAGCGACACCAGGGTGGCAACCACCGCAACTTTGGTGGAAAGCCAAAGGGCTTGAAAATCCACCACGCTCCAATCCATGTCAGCTCCCGGTCCGATTAAGGCAGGACAAATCCATATTTTGCGAGGATGCTTTGGGCTTCGGCGGCTTGCAGGAACGCATAAAACTCGACTGCGTCCGAATTTTTGGCGCCGCGCACCGTCAGGGCCATGGGATAGCTCACGCGCCCGTAAAGTTCCGCGGGCACCACCAGCAAAACGCGCACGCGCGGGCTTAAGCGCGCATCCGTGCGGTAGACCAAAGCCGCGTCCACATCACCGCGTTCGGCGTATTGGAGCGCTGCGCGGACGTCCTTGGACAAAATCCATTTTTTCTCCACGCTCGGCAGGATACCGGCATTTTTAAACGCTGCTTGGGCATATTCTCCGGCCGGGACGCTGCGCGGGCTGCCCACGGCGATCGGGCCCCAAGCGGCCAGGTCCTGAAATTTTTTAAGTTCCTTCACGGGCGGACCGACCACCACCAATTCATTGTAGGCGAGAATCGTCGCGCCGGAGGCATCCACCAAGTTTTGAGCGTGCAAAAAATCCAGCCACTGCGGATGCGCCGATATGAAAATGTCCGCCTCGAGGCCGTGATCGATTTGTTGCGCCAAAACACCGGACGCGCCGAAATTGTGCCGCACGCTCACGCCCGGGTGCCTGGGGAGGTAGACGTCGGCAATTTCGTTGAGCGCTTCCTTTAAACTGGCGGCTGCGGAGAGGGTGATCTCGCCCGCCTGCACGGCGGGAGCCGTTAAAAATCCCAGACCGGCAATGACCAACGCCCAGCGCCCAACCCGTCTTTTCGCACCCATGACCATCCTCCCTAAACTTCCCCTCAGGCCGTAAGCGGCCTATGCCAAGGTTTGAGCAGCGCATGCAGGACTTCTTCTTTGGTCAATTCCCGCCGATGCCGCTGGGCTGTGGTTTTAATCAGGGCCAACGCCTCGTGTTCCTGCGCCGCGCTTAAGGACATGCCGTATTCCCTGCAGAGGTGCCGCACGTTGCTTCGCCCCGAATGTTTGCCGAAGGCGACTTCATGCGCGCGTCCGATCCACGCTGGAGGAAACGGTTCAAAGGCCCGCAGGTCTTTCCCGAGCAAGCCCTGCACATGAATACCCGATTCGTGCCGAAAAGCGTTTTTCCCCAAGATCGGCTTGTTGACCGCCGGCTCCAAACCCGTAAGACGGCTCACCAGGTGCGAAAGGGCCATCATGGCCCGCAGATCGATGCCGAGATCCTGAGCGTAACTGACGCGCAGGGCCATGACGAA
>JAAXVQ010000455.1 GCA_013335425.1 Candidatus Firestoneibacteriota bacterium
CTCTTCCCCGCGGCTGTTGGAAACCACGTTCAAGGCCAACCCCTGGTTGTGCAACACCAACGCCTCGGCCACCAGCAACTCCAGGTTGCCCCGCAGCGGGTCCGTGCCCTTGACGATCGCCGTCCAATGCGGAGCCCCTTCGTCATGGAGTTCCCAAGCCGTCTGCTTGAGACGCCCGGTTTGCACCAGCCGCCGTTTGGCCAAGACCTCCCCCAAGCCTTCGAACGAGCGGAACAAATCTTCCGGCGTGGGCAGCACGCTCTCGCGCTTTTTGTGCTCCGCGTAGAGCCGCGCCACGCGCACGTCGTCCTCCCCCGCGCGCACCCGCCCCGCGCCCGGAGACTCAGCCACCACCAGCGTGTCCGCCGGCCAGTAGTCGAGGAAATCGGAAGTGGGTATAAAAAACGGCAACAAATGGTCCTGTCCGGGCCCGCCCGGGTCTTCCTGCAGCCGCTCGCGCAAAGGCCGCACCAGCTCGCGCCCCTTAGACTGATCCAACCGCGCCAACCCGGTTTTAAGTTCTGCCGCCGTGGGTGCAAACAACCGCGCCGGCGGTATGACCGCTTCGTTCACCGGCGCCGGCGAAGCCGCCGTCTCGTCCCACTGCAAATGAAAGCGGCGGATCGTGGAAATCTCCGAACCTTCAAACTCAAGGCGCCATGGCGCCAAGTCCGAGGAGGGGAAAATGTCGAGGATGCCCCCGCGAATCGCAAACTGCCCCCGCGCCTCAATAGCCGGTTCGCGCACGTAGCCGCGTTCGAGCAGACCCACCGCTAATGAATCCAGGTTCACATGCTGCCCCACGGTCAAAGTCAGGCACCTCTCCAAGAGCCAAACCGGGTCCACCAACACTTCCCGGGCTTGTTCATAGGAAGTCACCACCACCGGCCGCTCGCCCCGCGCCAAACGCAACAACACCTCCAGGCGTTCGCCCTCCACGTCCATGTCCGTGAGCGCGTGTTCATAGGGGAGCGTCTCGCGCCCGGGAAAGTGGAAAAGCACTTCCCGCTCAGGGTCCGGGTGCTGGAGAAACAAACGGAGCTGTTCATAAAGGTCGCGGGCATCGTCGCGGGTGGGGGTGAGGATAAGCAAAGGAGACTGCAGGCGTTCCGCTGCACCCGACCAGAAAAAAGCCCGGGCAGAACCCCACAAGCCCGTGAGCCAAGCGTGGCTCGGCGCCGGGTGCGCTTGCGCCCAAGTGCATAAATCCACAAAGGCGGGGTCGTGGTTGAGTTTGATGAGTAAAGAGCGTAAGGCCATACAGGGTCCTTTTTATCCTTGCGAACCACTCGGCAGGAAGATCATTGCTAAGCCAGCATCATACCCCAGGAAGGCAAAGGCGGGTAAAGTTTTTAGAGAATATTAAAAATCATCCGTCTGTGTTGTTGACGTCATCCCGGACCTAATCCGGGATCCAGGCCGTTTTCCTAAAACAACCCAGAATCCACAGTTTGAATTTTCGCTCTTTTTCTTAATAGTCTATTGTCTCCCGCTCAATCCCGCGGTGTAAACCCAATCTTCTTTTTCTTCACCGGCTCCGGAGCCTGGTGCAGGTCGTCCAAAGCATGAAACACTTCCGTAAACTGCCGGTCGTGCAGCAACAACTTCACTTCATGTTTATTGAGTTGATTGAGCACATGCTTCTGGCTTTCCTGTATCTCGCGCAGCCGCGTAAACGTCCGCATGATTTGGATATTCACCTGCACCGCTCGTTCGCTGTTTAAGACACTTGAGAGCATGGCAACGCCGAGTTCGGTAAATGCATAGGGACGGTATCTTTGACCACCCCAACTTGAGGTCACAATTTGTGACCTCAAGTCCGAAAATTCTTTAAAAGTAAGGCGAAACATAAAATCAGATGGAAATCGAAGCTTGTTTCTTTTAACCGCCTGGTTGAACACTTTGGTAGCCACTGCATACAGCTGCGCCAGATCCCGGTCCAACATGACCTTCTGCCCACGGATAAAGTAAATTCTTCTTTCAATGCGCTCAAGAGGAATGATTTCAGTCATAACGCCTCCTGTCTTAAAAAGGTTCTACCCCTTGAGACAAGAAAAGGCGGACAAAAGTTTTAAAAATTTTTATTTTGAATAGGAAATAGATGAAGCTCATTGTAGGGGCGTATTGC
>JAAXVQ010000456.1 GCA_013335425.1 Candidatus Firestoneibacteriota bacterium
ATCCGCCCCAAGCGGTTGCGCGCCGCGGCGGGAAAAGCCGTTCGGTCGGGACGTCTCCCCTAAGCTTATTTTCGGAATCTTGGGGGAAAACTCAATGAAACAAACGCAGATCGGGGAATTTTTTTTGGTTTTATCGGGAACGGGGGCGGCCAAACTCCAAATTCAGGCAGGCGCCGGCGGGGCTCGCGGTCACCGGCGGAAAAAATTCCCGGAGCGCCGGCGGCCGGACCGGGAAAAGTCGGAAAACGGAACGAAGGTTCAAGCCTCTTCAGTCGAAGACATGCTGCTCATGCTTTCCTGCCAGGTATCGCGCAAGGTGTGCAGCAAATCCAAGGCATCCTGGATGTATTCCCGCTTTTTTTCCAGGTAGCCGACGGACAAGCGCGACAAAATGAATTGATAGAGCGAGTCCAGCTTTTTGGCCAAGTCCGCGCCTTGCTTGAAATTAAGGCAGAGATCCAAATAGTGCACGATTTTTTGCGCCCGTACGAAATTCCAGCCCGCCTTGCCCCAATCCTCCGTCTCAAAAGCCTGCAACCCTTGATGGGTAAACTTAATGGCGCCGTTGTAGAGCATAAAAATAAGCTCCTCGCGGCTGGCGGTAAAAATTCCGCTTTCCTGATAAGAATCCTGCACCGTTGCCTTGGATAATTCTGCCAGCAGCATGTCAACCCCTCCCGGATTCATTAAAACCGATTAAGTACTTTTGGTCGAATTCGCCAAGGCCGTAAGCTGCTTGCCCAGGGAATTGAATTCGGAAACCATGGATTCCATGAGCGCATATTGCTTGCGCAAGGCCGCTTCCTTGGCCACCATCGAATCCTCGATATTCGCGATCTGCTCCGTGATATCCTTCATTTCGGCGGCATACATTTTTTTTTCCACCGTGAACGCCCCGGTCGAAGAATCGGTAAGGGAGTTGATGGCGGTATGAATTTGGCTCATGATGCCGTTGGTCGGCGTATTGAACATGGCGTCCACGGCGGCGGGGTCGGCAGCCAGGGCGGAACGCAATTTGGATTCGCTCAAGACCAATTTGCCGGTCGTGCCGTTTTGATCGGCGGACGTGGTGATGCCGACTTGGGCCAATTGGGACATGGAAGCCGGCAGCCCCGAGACGACGCTCCCGACCAAGGCGGTCAGACGGCTCTTGGTCTCCAGGAAATTGGAGTTGCTGCGAAACGTGCCTTGAATCCTTTCCGCGGCCGTCGCGGGCGAATCGAAGGCTTCTTCCGTGATCTTGGTGTTGATGAAATCCATGACGTCATTGTAATCGGTCACAAATTTATTGATGGTTCCGACCATGGTGTCCACATTGGCGCCCACGGCCAGCTGCGCCGTTCCCAATCCCTCGACTTGTACCGTCACCCCCGGGATCAGCGCCGTGATCTGCGTACCGCTGAAACTCTGCACGGCCCCGCCGTTGAGGCTCAGCTTCGTGTCCGAGCCGCTGACCGTGTCCGCCGCACCGCCCACAGGCGGATTGTTGGGCGAGAGCTGAAGCGCATAGAGCAGGTTGCTGGTGTCGCCCGCCGCGCCGAGCACAATTTGATTGGCGCTCCCTGTATTTTTTTGGATCAGGGTGATGCTTTCCGTCGCGACGTTGAACGTCGCCGTGACCCCGGCACTGGAATTGTTGATCCGGGCCAGGACGGTGTTGAGGCTGTCGGTCGCCGCGTCCACGTTAAAGACGACCCCGTTGAGCGTAAAGGTCCCGCTGGTCACCGCCCGGTCCAGATGCGCGGCGGCCGAGTTCAAGGCGACGCCGGCATTGGTGGGGGAAGCATCGCTGCCCGCGGCGGTCCCGGCCGTCAAATTAAAAACGCCCAGCAGGTTTCCGCCGGTTTGGGCCAGCGTGATTTGGCTGCTCGCGCCTTGTGTGTCGGAGGCCAGGGTAATTTTCTCGTTGACCGCGTCCCAGCCGGCGGTCACCCCAAGGTTGGCATTGTTGATGTTTCCCAAAATGGTGTTGATGGACTGGGAATTGTCCCAATTGACCGCCGTCCCGTTGATGGTGATGGTGCCGGCCGCGGCGGCCGTTGTTCCCAAATTGGCGCTTTGCCCCGCCAGGCTCTGGGTCGGATCCACCGTCTGCCCGGCGGCGTTGATGCCCGCGCTGCTGGT
>JAAXVQ010000098.1 GCA_013335425.1 Candidatus Firestoneibacteriota bacterium
AGCCGGGCTTGAGCTTAAGACACGGTTTAAAATACCGAAAAAGGAAAAAGCCGCCCAAGATCAAGCTGCCCAAAGTCAGGTACGCCAGGAGGGCGTTGCCGACAAAGGCATAAGCCGGCAAACTCAGTATGAAGAGCAGCCCGAAGAAATGCATAAGGTGATAATCGCCGATATGTATGATTCCCTTGCCCAGCGGCAACACCACAGGAATGCTGCGTTTTTTTCCATATTGGAGGATAATTTCAAAACGATTGCGGGCATGCTTTTGGATCAGCAGAGGGTGGCCATAACCGTACCCGTGCCACTGCTTCAGGTAGCTCTCCAGCGTGACCCGATGCATATGTTTGACGACCGCATCCATCGCGAAATAAAGTTTATATCCCTTGCCTTGTACGCGAATGCAAAAATCCACGTCTTCGCCGGTTATCTCATGCCAAAATTCGGCGCCGATGTCCATCAAGGCCTTTTTAGAAATGGCCAAATTGGCCGTAGCGAAAAAAGGCGACCAGTCTCCGCCGTTGACCTCATGAGGGTCATAGTTTTTAATTTCCGGCATGTAGCCGTTTGCCCGTACACCGCAACGCCCGGCCACACTCAAGAAGCGGACCTGTTCGCAGTACGACTCGGTAAAATTATTCATGTCCGTCCGCAGCGTGAGAACTTCGCCGCCCACGATGCCGATTTTCGGATCCTGTTTGAAGGGCGCCAACAACTTGTATACCCAGTCTTTTTCAGGGGCGCAATCGCCATCCGTGAAAAGGACGTATTCGCCCTTAAAAATTTTCAAGGCTGCATTGCGCGCAAAACCCGGAGAAACGCAATTGGGGACCTCCACCAACACGATCTGCGGGTGCTCTTTCGCCCATTTTTTGGTTATGGCGACGGTCTGATCCGTCGAACCGCCGTCGGCAATTATGATTTCAAAACGATCTTGGGGATAATCAATGTTGAAAAAATATTCGAAAGTCTTTTCAATCGTCCGGTCCGCATTGCGAACGGGGCATACTATGGAAATAAACGGTGTACCTTCCTGCTTCACGGAATCCTCCTGGTAATTAGCCTTTTAAGCCGGTAGTGGCAATGCCTTCGATGAAGTATTTCTGACCAATGAAGAACACCACGATGATCGGCAGCAACATGAGCATGGACGCCGCCATCATGAGGTGATAGCTGGACCCATAAACCGTGGTAAAGGTTTGCAGACCCAGCGCCAACGTAAAGTTCGAGGAAGAATTCAAATAAATCAGGGGGTTTAAAAAGTCATTCCAGTTATAGACAAAACTGAAAACCGCAATCGTCGCCACCACCGGCCAGGAAAGCGGCATAATAATGCGCCAATAGATGTCGAAATAATTGCACCCGTCGATCAAAGCGGCTTCGTCCAACTCCGGCGGCAGGGTCATAAAAAATTGGCGCAGCAGAAAGACATTGAAGGCGCTGATGGCGAAAAAGTTAGGGACGATCAGCGGCAAAAACGTATCGATCCAGCCCAGGGAACGGAAAAGGATAAATTGCGGGATCATGGTTACCTGGACGGGAATCATCATGGTTCCCAAAAGCAGGATAAACATAAAATCGCGGCCTTTGAACTTAAGCCTGGCGAACCCAAAAGCGACAAAAGAGGACGAAACAATGGCGCCCAGGGTATTGAAAAAGGTGATGATCAGCGTATTCTTCAGATAGGTGTTGAAGGTTTCCGGCAGACCTTTCGGCGCCCAAGCCGAAACATAATTTATCCATTGGGGAGGCCAGGGGATCCACTGGGGTGGCATGGAAAAAACTTCTGTCGGGATTTTTAACGACGTCGAGATCATCCATAAAAACGGAATCAGCATGATAAAACCAAGAATACAAATGATCCCGAAGATAATGATCCGCTTTATTTTCTTTCTGTTGATTGCCTCTTGATTAAGGTTCAAACCGGCCATGGCCACCGACCCCTTTGTTTTTCCTTATTTTTCCTTGACGTTGCCTTCATAGTGCACCCAACCTGAAAAGCGGAACAAAAGCAGGGTTGCCCCCAACGTGATTAAAAACAGAATCCAAGCCAAAGCGGACGCATACCCCATTTGATGAAAACGGAAACCCATCTGATATAAATAAACCACATAAAACAAGGTGGAATCCGCCGGCGCACCCGAACCGCCCGACATAACGTAAGCCTGCGTGAAAATCTGAAATGATTGGATGACCAAAATGACCAAGTTGAAAAAGATGATGGGCGAGAGCATGGGCAACGTGACATGAATGAATTTCTGAAAAGAGTTGGCACCGTCAATGGAGGCGGCTTCGTATAAGGCCGCCGGTATGCCCTGCAGACCGGCCAAGTAAACCAGCATGCCGCCGCCGACGCCCCACAAACTCATTATCACATAAACCGGTTTGGCCCAGAATTCACTCGCCAGCCAAAGCGGGCCATGGATGCCGAATATGGCCAGAAAATAATTAATCAATCCCACATCCGGATTGAAAAGCCACATCCAAATGATGGAAGAGGCTACGCCGGCGGTAACCGAAGGCAGGTAAAAAATCGTGCGAAAAACTTTGATGAGGCGCACCTGTTGATTCATCAAAACGGCAATGGTGATCCCGGCAACCAGTTGCAGCGGAACGCTCATCGCCGTATAAAAAAGCGTGTTGTACAAACTCTTCCAAAAACGCGGATCATCCATAAATAACTTGATATAGTTTTGCAGGCCCACCCATTTAATGGGCGTAATCAAATCCCATTCGCAAAAGCTCAAGAAGACGGATGCGATGATTGGGCCAGCCGTGAAAAACAGCATCCCTAAAATCCATGGAAAAATAAAAACATAACCCCAAACGGATTCAAGCTGGCTTGATTTCATCCTACGCTCCAGAGAATTATTTCTTGAAAAGTTCCTTATTAGCCTTGGTAACCACCGGTTTCAAGGCTTCTTCCGGGCTCTTTTCGCCCGACCAAACTTTGTCCAAAGCCGGATTCAAATAAGCGATTAAAAATTCATTCCAGCGATCCATGTAAGGCGAATAGCTCACGTACTTCACGGCGTCCAGAAGCATTCCCTTGTTCTTGGGTTTTTGGCCGTCTAAAAAATATTCGGACTTGGCGATGCTCATATTGGCGGGTTGGGCCAATCCGGTTTTCGCCAATTGCACCTGCCCTTCCCGTCCGCACAAATACTTTATCAACTTCCAAGCTTCGCGCGGATGTTTGCAGGTCTTGGTGATGGCATAACCTGAACCACCGGTCGGAAAACGCCGAATACCGGTCGGCCCTTTGGGAAACATAGCCACATCCCAATCAAAATTTTTGATATCTCGGAAATAAGGTGTTTTCCAAATCCCGCTTAAAAACATGGCGGCTTTTCCGGTCATGAACAAATCTGCGCTGCCCACCCCGCCTGCGGATGACATTTGTGAAGGCGTAGGCATGACTTTATATTTATAGATGAGATCTTGCCGGAACTTGAAACCGCCCAGAGCTTCCGGACTGTCCAACGTAATACGGGTCGGATTTTTCGCATCGTCCACATAATTGCCGCCGTTGCTTAACACGAACGCGTCCCACAAGCTCCAATCGTCCACAAAACCAAACCGGCTGACCCGCCCGGAGGCATCTGTTTTGGTCAATTTTTGAGCAATCGGCAGGAAATCCCGGGGCCATTGCCAATCGTCTTTGGGATAAGGAAGACCCGCCTCGTCAAACAGGTCCTTATTGTAATAGACGCAGCAGATCGGGGCCGTATCGCGCGGAAGGACAAAAAGCTTGTTGTCCATGCTGAAACGAGAAAGAACTTCCGGGTAAATATTTTCCATTTTGAAGCTTTCATCGGAGAAAACAAACTCGGATAAATCCATCAGAACGTTTCTTTGTGAAAAATTCACGAAATTGTTGACTTCCACGAAAACAATATCCGGCGCCATACCGCCGGCAAATTGCGTTAAAAGTTTTTCAATATAAGGCGCACCGCTGGGCGCACGTTCGAGTTTGACTTGGATTTTCGGATTTTCGCGTTCAAACTCAGCCACAATATTATTGAAAATTTGGATTTCAGAAAGGTCGCCC
This sequence comes from Candidatus Firestoneibacteriota bacterium, assembly GCA_013335425.1. Classification (GTDB taxonomy): domain Bacteria; phylum Oederibacteriota; class JAAXVQ01; order JAAXVQ01; family JAAXVQ01; genus JAAXVQ01. The sequence continues at coordinate 4,049 of JAAXVQ010000098.1, forward strand.
CAGAAGACAAAACGCAGTTCAGTTTTAGCATCTTTTTTGGGAGCGCAGGCAAAATTAGAAAAAAGCAGTAAACCGACGCCAAGAAATGCCAGTATTTTTTTCATTTACCCCCCTTTTTCAATTTTCCTTCCATGATTGCCTCGGTCAACTCGGCGGCTTCAAACATGAATGAGCAGATCATATAAAATCTAAATGCTTATTGTCAAGTTTTTTATTATCTTTACGTAAAAATATAGAATAAGCGGGTTATTTCACCATGGACTGAGCTAAATTTCCGCTTCAGCTGGCGGCGGGCACGTCAACATCCGGCCTATGGTTGAAAGACGCCCTGATCATTATTCTTCTGGAAATGAATCGGGCGCTAAAATTTTGATCGCAAGGCGGATTGCAAGGTCGCATCATCCGGGTTAAACAGGCCGAAAACATCGCCCCGGCCCTGTTCATAACTTTTATAAACATGATAGGTCCAAGGAATGGCGGCCGTATTTAGAATATCGGTCATATCGGCAATCCATTGATTCTGCTGGGCGGGAGAATTCGGAAAGGCATTATCCCGCATCGACGGGTCGGTAACGCCGAATTCCCCGCAATACACCGGGCTGGAATTGGCCTGTCCCCAATTTATGTAGTCGTTGATGCCGGTTTGAAGATAGGCCTTGTTTTTTATGACTTCGTGCGCCGTAAAAAAATCATAATTGATGCTCACGGCCCATTGCGTATTGGCTTCAATCTTGATCCAGGCTGAAACCCGATATTCTATGCCGGGTTCGGCAGTAAAAAAGCTGGGCATGATTCCGGCACTCTGACCCCAGGAAGCATAGGCATTGGAAGGAGGCCAAGTCACCGCCGTACAGTCTACCAACAAGGACCCGGAACCGTCGGCCGTATGACTGGCAGAATCCATCCGGTAGTAAGCCGCCGGCGTATTGACGTAATCCGAGGCGTTGTTGGGGATCCAATTGGAGGTGAAGTACCATCCGGCGGGCAAATACGAAGGTTGCGGCGGCACGCCTAAATAATTTTTAGGCAGCGAAACCAAGGCGTTTTTCAGCGGAATATTCGTTACCGCATTGGTGGTTGTGTTCCGACTTTCCAAAACAAGCTCGTCGAACCAAGCACGACCCGTACACTGCCCCACGGATAACGATACGGAAAATTTTCCGGCGGTTAGCGCGCTTAGGTCCTTCCAGCCGCTTTGGTAATACTGCCAAGTGTTGCCGGTGGTGGTTTGCCAGTAAGGATTGCTGTAATCTCCGCCGATATAATCGCCCCATCGGGTGGTGAAAGGATAAGCGGCGCCCAGTTCATATTGCGGGTCTTTATAATACGCCTGATGCGTGAATTCAAACGGTTCGTAATAATGGAACTCATAGATCACGCCCGGATCCGACAATTTGGTGAAGGGGCCGGGTTCATCCATGGCGGCCGGATCCCCCATGGCTTGCCCCACCATGATGACATGCGCGTCCGAATTGCTCCGGATTTTCTGAATAATGGAGGTGTACAACGCGGTTAAATTGGATTCCTTAAATCCCGTGCGCACGCGCGGCTCATTGATCAGATCATAGGCGGCTATCAGGGACTCATCCTTATACCGCTTGGAAATTAGATCCCAAAAATTAACCAAATCATAACCGCGGCCGTGCAGATCGCCTGAAAAGAAACCATCGTCGAGGTTTTGGTTGACTTCCCAATCCACGCCGAAATAATGCAGGTTCAGGATAATATAAATCCCGTATTTATGCGCCAAGGCCAATTGTTGATCCAAATAATGGAAAAACTGCGCCTGCCCCACAGCATCTTTCAACCAATAGTATTGCAGGTAAAACCGGACCGAGTTCGCACCCAAAGCTTTGATGGCCGCATAATCCGCATCATTGAGCTGGAACCACGGCGCATAGGGATCGATCAGTTCCTGTGAGGATTTAAGCCAATACACGCCGTTGGAGGCGCAAAGTCCGCGCAAATTTACCGTCACATTGTTCTGGTCCTTGATCAACCGGCCGGAAACGGTTAAAAACTTTTCCGGAGTCGGCGCATAAGTTCCCGTACTCAAGGACGCCAATAAACCCGAGGCCAAATTGGGCACGGACTGAGGCCATCGGCCCTGAACCGCCATTTTCGCGACTTGGGTGGAAATGCGGAAAACCGGCTTGGTCAACCAGCCTGAAACCACCGCGAGGCTACCGGACAAAGACAAGCCCGACATAGGGCGCGCATGCGCCGGAAGCACCACCGTGGGTGCGGAAACATTTAAACAAGCGGCTACTGCTTTACAACAATTTGCTCAAAAAATGCAAACATTAGAGATTAAAGATCTCATAGCAAAAGATATAATGACGAGAAAACCAAAAGTCCTTAAAGAAAGTTATCTCGCTTCGTTTGCTCTGCAGCAAATGGAAAATTATAAAATTACATCCCTAGTTATAATTGATGATGAGAACAAACCAATCGGAATAGTTCACTTGCACGATTTAATTAATCTTGGTTTACAGCAAAGATGAAATTTCTGCCTGTCGTGATTTTCATTTTGTTACTAATTGGTTGTGATGATGAAAAAGTCAAACCATCAATCACTACTGCATTAAAAGTTGAAGAACTGCCTGCACAAGAAAGCTGGAACTCAACAGTTTTTTTTACTGACTCAGGTAAAACTCAAGCGGTTTTATATGCAGGACATTTAAGAATGTTTGCAGGTTCAAGAGAGACTTTGTTAGACAGCAATGTTAAAGTTGAGTTTTATGATGATTTTGATTCTATTGCAACAACATTAACCTCAAAGCGTGGAAGAGTTGAGGACATTTCTCGAAATCTATTTGCAATCGACAGTGTGGTTGCAGTTAATGACAGCGGTGTTGTTGTCAGAACTGATGAGCTGAAGTGGCGTAACAGGGATCAAAAAATTGTTTCTGATAAGTATGTAACTATTGATTCACCAGATGAGCATATTGAAGGTTATGGTTTTGAATCCGATCAGAATCTTCGAAATTATGTCATCTATAAAATAAATTATATCACCAGAGCAAAAA
>JAAXVQ010000099.1 GCA_013335425.1 Candidatus Firestoneibacteriota bacterium
ATTGATTTTCGCCTTTGAAAGTCAAGATGAAAACGCAGGCAATGAGCTGGTGCGGCGGAATATAAATATAACAATTGGTCCGCTTTTTCCAAATGCCGTTCTGGTGAAGCTTCCTCCTGCAGGAACAATTCACGCGGGGAATGGTATTCTTCCATCTCCTTTAATTGGTTTTCCAGCCGTCGGCTTTTTACGCGGTAAAAACTCATGCACACGTTTCGCGTGACCGTAAAAAGCCAACTGGATAAACTGGCTTTACCTTGAAAAGAAAAAATTTTTCTTTCCGCCATAACCCGCATGAAAACATCTTGGGCTGCGTCCGCGGCATCCGCCGGGGATAAAAGACGCCGCAGACACCAAGCATATACTTTAGGGTAGTAGCGCCGCACCAGCTCATTGCCTGCGTTTTCATCTTGACTTTCAAAGGCGAAAATCAATTGCGCATCGCTCATATGGACATAACCGGACATAGTCCCCCCCGAAAGATTAGTAGAATAAGTTATGCAGTTTTCATGCCAATTTTCATTGGCAGGCGGTGCCTGTTTTTTAAGGGGATTTTAACTAGTAGGACTTATATCGAAAGTATTTTATTTCATCGGAAAGGAAAAACTTTCAAAAATCATTCGCGCTTCATCTTGATACCCAGCCGTTTAATGATCTGGTTGAGTTGTTGTCGATTCTTTAATCCTATGGCTTGGGCGGTGTCCGGCACATTAAAACAATGCTTTTGAAGTTGCTGCAATATATACCTGGATTCAATTTCATCATTGCGCTTCTGCAGGCGGTCTTTCATCTGATAATAATTTCCCCCAAACGTATTGTCCAAGGTTTCGTCTTCGGGCGTCAACGCCAGATAACCTTCAAAATCCCGCCAAGTTAAAACCTCACTTTGGCCTTTGGACATTCCGTTTTTAATGCAATTTTCGAGCTGGCGCACATTGCCGGGCCAAGACAGCAGCATGAAACGCGACAAAGTTTCGTCATCAATTTTTTTTATGATGGGGTTGATTTTTTGATGGCGACGAATCAGGTGGTAAACCAGCTCCGGAATGTCTTCACTGTGTTCCCGCAAAGCGGGAACTTGGACGCGCATGCTGAGTCGATGGTAGAGTTCGGCGCGAAAAGTTCCGGCTTTGACCATCGCCGGCAGATTCCGGCTGGTGGCCGCTAAAATCACAAGATTCAATTTCAAAGGATGATTTTCGCCGATCCGGGTGATGGTCCGGTGTTGAATCAGGCTCAACAATTTCACCTGCAAGTGCAAATCCAGCTCCCCGATCTCGTCCAAAAACAAAATGCCGTCTTGGGCTTCTTCGGCTTTGCCCTTTTTAAACCTGGCGCCCGTAAATGAGTCGCGTTCATGCCCGAAAATCTCGGCCTCAAAAAGCGTGTGCGTCGGCGTTGCCAGGTCGACCGTGTAGAACTTCCGGTCGCGGCGGGGACTGAGCTGATAGTACAGCTCCGCCAAATGACTTTTTCCGGTTCCCGTTTCCCCTTCAAAAAGGACATCCAGTTCCTGTGAGGCGATTTTGGCAATTTGGGAAACCAGATTCATGACGGCGGGGGATTTTCCCACCACCACGGAGGTGGCGGGCGGAGGCACCTGCTGCTTGGCCTGCAGGCTCAGATCCAAATAATATTGAATTTTTTTTACTAATTCATTGCGGTCGGTGATGGGTTTGGAAAAATAATCGTTTAGCCCCATTTTATAAAGCTCAGCCAAGGTGAAGGCGTCGCCGGTGCCGCTGATGGCAATAATGGGAAGCTCATTCATGGCGAAACGGGACCTTATTTCGGAGAGGATTTCCAAACCGATCTTCTCCCCGCCTTCCCCGAACTTAAGATCCAGGGTAATTAAATCCGGCACAAATGCTTCCAATTTGGGCATGACTTCCTGCCGCAAGAGGGCATGCTCGGTGACAAAATGCCGCGCCTCCAGGATATCGGTCAAGATGCCGACCATTTCAATTTCATCGTCCAAAATCAGGATGCGCGGCATGGTTCCGCCTCCGGTTTTTGACCGGCATAGGCCGGAAGGACAAAACAAAAGACCGTGCCGCCGCCGGGTATGCTCTCCGTCACGCGCAACTCTCCGCCGGACATGCGGATAAGCTGCCGGGAGATAAACAAGCCCAGCCCGATACCGGGACTGTCCGGCTTAAGCTGCCAGTAAGGTTCGAAAATTTTCTCCCAGTAACCGGGATCAATGCCGACGCCGCGGTCTCTTACGCACACCTGTATCTGCCCGGCGTTTTTTTCGGCGCTGATTTCAATACAACCGCCGGGCGGAGAATATTTGACCGCATTATGAATTAAATTCATCAAAACCCGCTTAACCATCTGGGGTGTCACCCAAGCCTGCAATGAGGCGGGCATTTTTTCGAGCGCCAATTTCATTTGGCGTATATGAAGCTTCTCGCGAAAACTGTCGGCGACACTCCGAATCAAACGTGCCATTTCCACGGGTTCGGGCTTGACATCCACCGCCCCCAAGCCCAATCTTTTTTGATCCTTTAGATTATCCAGATAGCGCACCATCGAATCAACGCTTTCCATGACAATTTTAAGATCCTTTTCCACACGAACGGATTTAAACAAGACTCTTTTTTGTTCCAACATTTCAAAAATTTTGTGATGAATGACGCCCAGATCGTGGCTGGCGTCGTGGCTGATGCTGTTGACCATATGCCCTTTGATACGCTCAATTTCCTCCATACGGCGGAGCATAAATTGAAGTTTGGAGGCTAAGATGCCGACGGTGAGCAAGAGTGCGGCTATCACGAAAAAGGACAAGCGGATGGCCCGTTTGGGTTCCTCGACCTCGCGTAATGAAAAGACCGCCCTAAGTTCCGTCTTTTGCAACTCGTTGACGCTTAAATTGCGCTCCCGGAAAATGAAGGCCGGATTGGTTTGTTTTTCCGCTTGGTGCCGATTAATTAAAAAATCATCCAGACGTTTTTGTTCGCCCGAGCCCGCCTGTAAAATGCGCTGCCCGTCTTGATAAACCGCCAAATTTTCAATGAATGAAATCCTTGTCAGCAGCGCGATGATCCGATAAAAATAGTCCAATTGCCCTTCCTGGATGAATAAACGGGCAGTTTGGGCAATATGATCCATCAGCAAGTCCTGTTCTTTCAAGCGGACTTTTTCCATGGTGTTCACGCTCTGCCAGATGACCGCCATAATAAAAAAACTCGCTACAATCATCCCGCCGATAACAAAAAACCATCCTGTCGGCTTTTTGGAACGCGGTTCAAAAAGCCGGGCGGTCTTGGCTTTCATGGCACCTCCGCATTTTCCGCATGCAGAACCCCCGCTCGACCGGTCAATTCCGGCTCCAGCACACCGCCGGCCAAGCCTTCTATCTGGAAATATTTCAGAAAACGCGCCACCTCGGGGACTTCGTTTGCTTGTTTAAGTCGGGTCAGCAACTTCTGGATTTGAAGGTTTTTCTGCGGAGACTCCGAAGGACGAAGCAACAACGCTAAAAAAGGATAAAGCGGACCGCGGGCTATCACGTCGATTTTTTTAGGCAGGCTGGTTTGCAGATGCTGATATAGAACCAGAAGTGAGTCATAATCCAAAATCGCGTCCGCTTGGTTCAGTTCCAACTTCATGAGCGCATCCACGCCATTTTTACATCGAATGGTGTTCCGAAAAAAACTCGAGCCGGAAAACTCCGGTACCTCCCGATAAAAAGCGGCCGGGAGATCTTCCAGCAGCGCCGGATCAATATAGGCCAAGCGCTTATCCTTCAATTGGTCGGGTTTGTCCAAATCGCTTCCCTGCAGCACAAAGAAGCAGGAAGCTTGGCGCGTGTCCCCCCGCCGCCGGATGGTCATAACGGGTTCCAAAGTATTATATTGAAGAAACGGCAGAAAAAAATTGTTCCCGGAGAGCACCAGATCAACCTTGCCTTTGGTAAATTCCTGAATCAAAGGCTCGGCGTGCAACCGATGAATTTCCAAAGGAAATTGAATCTGCCGTTCCAGCCAACCCTGCAACGACTTCACGGCCTGCTGACAGGCCTCATCGTCCTCAAAATCCGCATAGACCGCGGTGTCCACGCCGATAATAATTTTGGCTGCGCTGATTTCATCGGTCAGGTATTTCGCGCTTTGGGCAGCCTTGTCGTCGTCCACAACTTCCCGCACGTTCTTTTGAACTTCCGCGGCTTGGTCAATAACCGCCTGGTACCCGGCCTGGAGCCGGTCCGGCATCAACCCGTTGGGCTGCGCGGGCAGCGCGGCCTTTTCCCTGCGAGCGCGCTCCAGGGCCGCCTGCGCCGCGTTTAAAGCTTTTTCCGCTGCGGCTTTCAACCGGGTCGTTTCCCGGCGTGACGTCACCCCGCCGCGGCTCATGGTTTCCGCCGTCCGGCGCGTCAGATGCAAATAGGTCCGGTCCGCTTCCTCCAGAGCTTTGCCTGCGGCGGCTAAAGCGTTCCAGGATTCGGTTTCGAGTTTTTTTAGTTTTTCCACCCGCTCGGTCTGTTCGACGGCGGCCTGAATTTTAAGGTTTTCAACTTCGCGCGACTGACGTTCGGTGTCGGCTTGCGCCCGTGCCTGTGCGGCCAGCCTCCTTTTGTCGAGCGCCAAATCCCAGTCCAATACCAAACCCAAGCGGTGAGAACCGGCGGTGCCTGCGATCGCCCAAGGCCATGAAAACGCATAATCAATTTGAGTGACGATGGGTTCCGACGGCCAAGCATACTTTACGCTGAACCCCGCGCTAACCTGCTCGGGATTATATCCGGCCCGCAGGCTGAAAAACCGCCCCAACATCCAGGTTTCAATCCCGGCTTCCGGCAGGATTTCCCTGCCGCTGTCTTCTTCCCGCCGGACACCTTCCAACGCCACCTGCACGGAATCCATCCATGACCAAGGCGCCTCCCACCCATACGCCGCACCGGCGCGATAAACGGCGGGCACGACCTCCGGTTCCAAAAGACCCATATCCGCCGGCAGAACGTTTTCTGCCGCAGCACCCAAACAAAAATTTCGACGAATTTCGACCAAAATGCCGAAATCGGCCGTAACCCCGGTTTTACTCCGCCGGGACGACGTAAAATAATTCAAATCCTGCACAAACGAATTTGCATCCACCTGCCAGCGCAAGCCTTTAAGCGAAGCGCCCACATGCAGCGGCACCTCGCCGTTGCCCCAAAAATTCAGAACGGCCTTTTGGCCATAGCCTAAAATCAAGGTCTGTTCCTGATAAAAAGCGGTGTTAAATTGAAGCCAACCTAAGCCAATTCCGCCGGAGAGATTTGTCAACGGCACGCCCAACGCCAAATAATTATAGCCGAATCGGGTGGCATCGCCGGTATAAGCCTGCATGTTCAAATTGCTGTAAAGATCCGAGTACATGCCCATCCACTCGTAGCCGGTAAGCCGGGACAAGCCGGCGGGATTGTACAGGAGCGCATTGCTGTCGTCGGCGATGCTGGTGAAGGCTTCCCCCATCCCCGCCGGCCGCACACCCGCTCCCGCCGGGATAAAATAGGCCTGCAGATCCGAATAGCAAATCACCGTGCAAAAAAGGGCTCCCACCAAGTTCAGAATCCTTAACCGCCGCACTGCTATGATACGTGTTTGTTTTCTTCTGGGCATGCGTCTGTTTCTCCCTTAGCAGTTATTGAGATAACCCCGTGGGGAAAAAGCTTACATTTTTTTCTTTCCCAAAATCTCAAGATTGCCAGTCAAGGCGCGGTTTACAAACTGAGGGACGGTCTCGGCACGGCGCTTGGGCTGGAGAGCGGCTTGGTCTTAAAAAGACTCTTCCGCCGCTTGCGACCCGGCAGGCGGGGTGCCTGCTTTGACGTTTGATGGACATAGCCTGTCGGGCTTTTAAGCCGGAACACAGCCGGTACCCGGATAACCAAGGATTCAAACGCCCTCGCGATTTCGCAAGCTTCAGCGTTTTCTTTTCAGCAAAGATCCGCCCACAGGCAGAAACTCGCCTTTTTGTCGGTAACTGTCCCAAGCCTTGAGTTCAGACGCAAAAATGTAAGCTGCGGAAAAAACGTGATAGAGAAATCCGGGCAGGGCATCGCGCCAACCGCCCTTGAAAATATAAGTTTTAATAAAACGATGAAGCGGTTTGAGGATCAGGTCATAACCCGTGGGTTTTTGGCCCCGGGAAACGAGGCGTTCGGCCTCGGCTGTGGTGTAACGGTCGAATTTTTCGAAATAATGTTCCAAACTGCGGTAGGAATAATGCAAAATGTCCTGCGCAACCCGACCGACCGCGCCGGAGACATGAATGCCGCGGTGAATGCCCACCTCCGGATATCCTCCCCGCGTACGCTTAAAAAAACGCAGGTGCAAATCCGGGTAAAGCCCGCCGTGCCGCAGCCACTTGCCGAAATGAAAATTCTTGATGGGAACCAGGTAGCCGTCCGGCCCTTGCGGATCCCGGGCCAACCGCGCCAGCTCTCGGGCCAGTTCGGGGGTGGCGCGCTCGTCGGCGTCCAGGATGAACACCCAATCGCCTTTGAGTTGGGTCAAGCCGTAGGCGCGCGCCGGCTCGGGATAACCGAAATTCCCCTTAAAATGCCGGACCCGTACCCCGGCTTTCTTTGCCAAAGCCACGGTGTTGTCCGTGCTTTCATTGTCCACCACCACGATCTCATCGGCAAACTTCAGGGACTCCAGGCAGGCCGGCAGGTTGTGCGCTTCGTTGCGGGTATGCACCACCGCCGAAATCACAGGACGCCGGGCGCTGGCGGTCATTGCGGTTTTTTTTGCGCCACGCGTTCGTAGAGCGTTTCGTATTCCCGGATCATGCGCTTTTTATCAAAAAGCCGGCGCACGGCCAGGCGGCCGCTTTCGCCGATCTGCATGCGGCGGAGCGGGTCGGCCAGCAGGAAATTGACGGCCGCGGCTATGGCATCGGGGTCCTGGGGGCGGACCAACATTCCGGTTTCCCCGTGTTTGATGAGCTCCGGCACGCCGCCGGTGTTGGTGGCCACCACGGGAATGCCCCTCGCCATGGCTTCAATCACGATCAGACCGAAAGGTTCGCAGTCGCTGGGCAGGACAAAAATATCCAAAGCCGAAAGAAAACGCCCCACGTC
>JAAXVQ010000100.1 GCA_013335425.1 Candidatus Firestoneibacteriota bacterium
ACTTGCCATTACTATTGAGGTGTATTGCGTTTAACGGGAGCGATATGGTTAATGGCGATATTTTAATTAATAAGTATGGAGAGTCTCTATTTCTTCCTTTGCAGAAGTTGGCACAAACAGGGACGATGTCACAACGAGAAACTGCAAATACAATACTAGCTAATTGGACAGTGGCGACATTGAATGATGGAGATCGAGAGATGATAGTGGTTAGCGGGAAAGAGCCTTTAAATGCCAAGCTTTGCTTAAACCCAGTAGAGCTGAAATCTGTCGAAGATATGTTTATGACAAATACGATTAAAGAAAACAATAATGTTTTATTGTATTTTTCAAACTATGGACTTCATGAATTGCTAAAAAAAGAAAAGGATTTTTCTCGAAAACAAATACTGAAAGCGGCGCTTAAACATTGTTTGATGAACAATACGGGTTATCTGAGAAAACAGGTTGTTGATTATTTGGGCGAAAGCGGAAATGCTGAAGATATTTCTGAGCTTGAGCGATTGGCGAGAAATGATACATATATTGATCCGGCATCTGTGTACTTTCAAAAACGTGCTAACAATTTTGATATGAAGAAGACAAAGAATTCCTATCCAGTCCGTGAAGCAGCTTCGGCAGCGATTGAAAAAATTAAAGCGCGTTATAAAGATGTGAAGTAGTTGTTCGTAAGGGGTCGGTCTTTTACGGGGGATGTATGAAACGCAAAGCTATCATTCACGCTTATGTTCACCCACTCTGCGACATTGACCTGTACGCAGACAATGGTTCCCACTCAAACAATCACGCCGACGCCATCGGTGACGCCGACTCTTTGGGCTTGCCCTATAGGGAACGGTGAAGTCTGCGCTTACCCCAACCCAGGTCGAGGAAGAATCCATTTCCTGGCCAAAGTGGAGGGTCAGGTCAGAATTCAGGTTGTGATTTTTAATATTTCTGGTGAGAAAGTAGCCAGACTGGAAAGTGTTGGCAATGGCGCGGAAAATGGTGTAACTTTGGTTTGGGAGTGCAAGACCATGGCTGCCGGAATTTATTTTTGTCAGGTTATTGCCAAGGACCCTTCAGCTCGCTTGGTGTTGGACAAAAAATTGAAAGTTGCGGTCTTGCATTAGGTTTTGTTGGGAACCATCTCGATTTTACCCGTTACTTCCGTCTCCGAGCCTGAATCGGTCAATGGCGAAGTGCGGAATAGCGGAAATCCGGACCGACCTTAAGGCCGGCGTGGAAATAACCGAGTCTATAGAAGAACAACTGGCCCGGCTGCAAGCCGAAGGACACAGTCTCAACCAAGCCGTGGCCCGCGTGGCCCGGGAACGGGCCCTGCCAAGAAACGAAGTGTACGTCCGGGCCCACCGCGGCGAGGGGCGGCCGGGAAAATTGCCGGAGTTGTAAGTGCAATTGCAAAAGCACCTTGAGTGTGTTATAATTTTATCACAAAGCCCTCGCCGAACCGGCAGCCGGTTTTTCATTTTTCCGGCTAACCACGCCGCAAAGGAGACCCACCCATGCCCCTGCTGACGCTTAAAGTCGCTGGAAAAAGCAATCCCGCTACAGTCGCCGGTGCCATTGCCAACAACATCCGCGAAGGTAAAGATATTGAAATTGTGGCCATGGGTCCTCTCAGCGTCAATCAGGCCATTAAAGCCATCACGATTTCCCGCTCTTATCTGGTGGACGACCGGGTCGAACTGACGTTTCGCCCCGAATTCATCCACTTGGAGCTGGACGGCGAGCGCAAAAGCGCGATCAAGCTGGTTGTGCTTACCGCCAAGCTGGAAGGCCCGGTTACGCCCCGGCCCTCCGCCCCGGCGGCGTCCTGAGTTTTTCCGCCGGGCGCCGAAAAGGTCCGGGTCCATTTCTGGAACCCTCCTTTATGCGTCAAAGCCAGGATGCATCCAACGGCCGTAAAAATCCAAGCACCCGCCGTTTGACCCAGGGTCCAAGGTGTGTCTTTGGGAAAATGTTTTTCTAAGGGACCGTTTTCCACCGGGCCCGGATGAACGCAGTTATGCAAAGGAGTTATTTTCATGATGTATCGCCGTCTTAAAGTTTGGTTCATGAACAACTGGGTAAAGCTGGTGGTGATCACAGCCGTGGTCCTGCTGATTTTTTTCACCATCATCGGCTTGGCCTCCCTGGAATCGTTTTACCTGAACTTGACCCTGGCCACCCTGCCGTTGCAGTTGCTCATGACGGCGCTCAACGCGGTGATCTTCGTCTACCTCTATATGAGCGTGTTTCAGGGCGGCTTTTCCAAAATGAAAAAATCCAAGACCAAGGCAGGACTCGTAAACGTTAAGTTCTCCGATGTCATCGGTCTGGAACAGGCAAAAAAGGAGTCCTGGGAAATCGTTCAGCTCATCAAGGACCGTTCCCGCTTGAAGGCCATCGGCGGGAAGATCCTGCGCGGTATGCTCATGGTCGGGCCTCCGGGCTGCGGCAAGACCCTGCTGGCCAAAGCCATTGCCACCGAAGCGGGCATCCCCTTCATCTCCATCGCGGGGTCGGAGTTCGTGGAAGTGTTCGTGGGCGTAGGCGCCTCGCGCGTGCGCAAGCTTTTCAAGCAGGCTCGGCAGTTGGCTTATGCCGAGGGCTCGTGCATCGTCTTTATCGATGAAATCGAAGTCATCGGGCGCGGGCGCACGTTCAGCTTTTTGGGCGGCGGCGAGGAAACCAACAGCACGCAGAACCAACTCCTGGTGGAAATGGACGGCTTGGGATCTCGCGCGGAAAACGTCATTGTCATCGGCGCCACCAATGCCAACGAGGATGTTTTGGATGCGGCGCTCCTGCGTCCCGGCCGCTTCGACCGCAAAATCTACATTGACAAGCCCAATCTGCAGGAACGCGAACAACTCTACCGCTACTATCTTTCGAAAGTCCGGCACGATCCCGAGCTGGACATCGGGCATTTGGCCCGCAAGTCCGTGGGCAAAAGCCCGGCCGACATTGAAAACGTGGTCAAAGAAGCCGCCCTCATCGCCACCCGCTTCGGCAAGGAACAGGTGGAGTACACGGATATGAGCAAGTCCATCGAGCGCATCGAGCTGGGTGTGGAACACCGCAAGTCGATGAACCCGCACGAACGGGAAATGGTGGCTTATCACGAAACCGGGCATTTGGTCACCTTGTACCTGCTGCACCCGACCGATGATGTTTTCAAGGCGTCCATCATTTCGCGCGGTCAGGCTTTGGGCGTGGTGCACCATTCTCCGCGGGAAGAACTCTTCACCATGGACAAGCAGACTATTCTCGCCAACGTCAAGGTCGCCATTGCCGGGTATGTAGCCGAGAAATTACGCTTCGGCACCACCTCCACAGGCGTGGCTTCGGATTTTCAAAACGCCATGAACCTGGCCCACAACATGGTTTGGCGCATGGGTATGGGTGGCAACGGCTACTTGGGCGATTTCGCCACAGTGCCGGAAGCCCAGCTCTCGGAATCGCTCAAGGAACGCTTGAATGCCGAAACCGAAAAGATCCTCAAGCTTTGCTATGACGACACCGAACGCACGCTGAAGAAAAACTGGAAGATCGTCGAGCGTTTCGTGCAGGAGCTGCTGGTCAAGGAAGAATTGGACTACGATGAGATTGATAAAATTTTTGCTGAGTTCGGCAAAGCCCATCCGGTCATCAGCCTGCCCGTCGCACCCACAGCGCCGGTTCTGACCGCGGAAGCGTCTGTAACGGGACCGGCACCTGACGCCGGCGAACGCAAGCCGGGCCGGGGCAAGGGAACCAAAAAGGCATGACCGCGAACCGCTGGGGTCGGGGTTTGCTGGCCATCACCTTGGTGTTGGCGGGCCTGGGTGCGGGATGCAAATCCACGTATTCCAAAGGGGCGGTCAGCCAGGCTATTTCCGACATTTGCGAGAAAGAATACGGTGTGCGGGTGGGGGTACAGACCGGGGAAAACACGGTGAGCGTTTTCCTGCCCGCCGCCAATGTGTTGAAAAACGACATGTCTTTTTCCGATCACGTCTTGGACAAGATCGAACATGTCATGCTGACCGCCACCCGGGTGACGCTCTCCTCGGAAATGAAGTACGATTTTTTTGTCCTTACCACGCGGGATTCGCGGACCGGGGTGGAGATTGCCTTTGTTCGCTACATTAAGGACATTCGGCGGTTGATCACCGATGATATTTCCCGTACAGATTTTTTCCAACGCATGCTCATCGAAGTCAAACGGGTGGACCCGGCCGCGCCCCCGCAGTTCAAAAATTACCGTCTGCAGGATTTTTTAGCCAGCCAGCTTGCGGAGCGGCTGCGTCAGGATTTGAGCCTCAACGTGGTGGCCGGCCGTCTCTTTCACTTGGTGGATTTGGAAGGGGCCTACGTCGTGGTGCCCGCCCCGCAACGGCACCTGTTGCCCACGGCTGTTTTCAGGATCACCCTGCTTTTTCACCCCGATGCGCCCCCGTTTGAAACCATGGGCACCTCCGCGCTCCGCGACGATTTCAGCCGCTTGTTTCTGCATACGGCTCAAATCGTAACCCGGAGGTATGACTTTCGCGCCTTTGACGGCTTGGAACTGGTGGACCGCACGGGCCGACGCTTGGCCTATTTTGACCGCAAAGAGTTCAACCGTGACTCGGTCAGCACCTTGATGGAGTTGATCCGTTCTTTGAAAGATAAAACCAAGGAATAATCCGCCGTTTTCGACCCTTTCCCAGAAAATTCCCGGGAGTAAATTATATTATTCCTCCAGCCGTCCCTAGGTGTCTAACTATGGTTCTTTAAGAAATCACGAGAAAATCAAAATGTTTTTTTATTGACTTTCTTGGCTCTGTTCTATATAACGATCATCCGTTAGCAGTCTCGATCGAAGACTGCTAACGGGAATCTATTAAAATATTTCGATAAAGGAGCGTGACTGTTTTATGAAATTGAAACCGTTGGGCGACCGCGTTTTGGTAAAATCCGCGGAGGAAAAGGAAACCAAACGCGGGGGCATTATCATTCCCGACACGGCCAAAGAAAAACCGCAGGAAGGCGTGATTGTGGCCGCCGGACCGGGCAAGTTGGATGACAAGGGCCAGCGCATTCCCATGAACGTTAAAGCCGGGGACCGTGTCCTCTATGGCAAGTATTCGGGTTCGGAAGTGAAGTTGGGTGACGAGGAATTGATGATCATGCACGAGGAAGACATTTTCGGCATCCTGGAAGGTTAAGTCCCTGCGGGGCGGCGGGGTTGGCCCCGGGTTTTCAACGACAGAAAAAATAAAATTAAAATTCAGGAGGAATAGCACCATGGCAAAAATGCTTTTGTTCAACGAAGAAAGCCGCCGCGCGCTGCAACGCGGCGTGAACAAGCTGGCGGATGCGGTCCGCGTCACGCTGGGCCCCAAGGGGCGCAACGTGGTTTTGGACAAGAAGTTCGGCGCTCCGCTGATCACCAACGACGGCGTTACCATCGCGAAGGAAATCGAACTCGAGGACCCTTTTGAAAACATGGGCGCCCAGCTGGTGAAGGAAGTCGCCACCAAGACGCACGACGTGGCCGGCGACGGCACAACCAGCGGCACGGTGCTGGCCCAGGCCATGATCCGCGAGGGCTTGAAGAACGTGACCTCGGGCGCCAACCCGATGTTCATCAAACGCGGCATTGAGAAGGCCGTGGCCAAAGTGGTGGAAGAGCTCAAGAAGCTCGCCATCCCGGTCAAGGGCAAGGAAGAGATCGCCCAGGTGGCCACCATTTCCGCCAACAACGACACGGTGATCGGCAACCTGATCGCCGAAGCCATGGAAAAAGTCGGACGCGACGGCGTCATCACAGTGGAAGAAGCCAAGAGCATGGACACCACGCTGGAAGTGGTGGAAGGCATGCAGTTTGACCGCGGTTATGTTTCGCCCTACTTCGTCACCAATTCCGAACGCATGGAAGCGGTTTTGGAAGACGCTTATATCCTCATCTATGACAAAAAGATCGGCTCCATGAAGGACCTGCTCCCGATTTTGGAAAAAGTCGTACAAATGGGCAAGCCCTTGATGATCATCGCCGAGGACATTGAAGGCGAAGCCCTGGCTACGTTGGTGGTCAACAAGCTGCGCGGCACTCTAAACGTGTGCGCCGTGAAGGCTCCGGGTTTCGGCGACCGCCGCAAGGCCATGCTGGAGGATATCGCGATTTTGACCGGCGGCCAGGTGATTTCCGAAGAAGTGGGCCTGAAGCTGGAAAGCATCGGCGTCAACGATCTGGGCCGGGCCAAACGCATCACCGTGGACAAGGACGACACCACCATTGTGGAAGGCGTGGGCAAGAAGGCGGACATCGACAAGCGCGTCGGCCAGATCCGCAAGCAGATCGAGCAGACGGACTCGGACTATGACAAGGAAAAGTTGCAGGAGCGTCTGGCCAAGCTGGTCGGCGGCGTGGCGATCATCAAAGTCGGCGCGGCCACCGAAGTGGAAATGAAGGAAAAGAAATTGCGCGTGGAAGACGCTTTGGCGGCCACGCGTTCGGCCGTGGAAGAGGGCATTGTCCCCGGCGGCGGCGTGGCTTTGCTGCGCACCTCGGATTGCCTGAAGGACCTTAAAATGGGCACGAGCGACGAACAGGTCGGCGTAACCATCGTCAAGCGTTCCATGGAAGAGCCCATCCGTCAAATCGCTGAAAACGCCGGGTTTGAAGGCTCGGTGGTGGTCAACCGCGTGTTGGGTGAAGCCAACAAGAGTTTGGGCCTCAACGCCGCCACGGGTGAGTACACCGACTTGATCAAAGCCGGGATTGTGGATCCGGCCAAGGTTGTCCGTTCGGCGCTGCAGAATGCGGCTTCGATTTCCGCGCTTTTGCTGACCACGGAGTGCTTGGTGACCGACAAGCCGGAGAAGAAAGAAGCGGCCGGCGGCGGTATGCCCGGTGGCATGGGCGGCATGGGCGGCGGCATGGGAGACATGTACTAAAAAGGGAAAAGATCAGTCAAAGGCCGGGCGGTGAAAACCGCTCGGCCTTTTTTTTATTCAGAAGTATTCGTGACCTCGGCTGGCGTGAGGGCTGACAAGGCACTATTTTTTAAGGCAGTTAAGTATACGCGTGA